>CALWSX010000150.1 GCA_944384285.1 uncultured Lachnospiraceae bacterium | reverse complement strand
CAATAATAGAATATGATAAAAAGAATAACAGTGAATTATACAGCACTATCACAAAATATATTGATTCAAACTTTTCTATTCAGCATACAAGTGAAGAACTGTTCATACATGTAAACACATTAAGATCAAGACTTAAAAGAATTGAACAAATACTCCATATTGACCTTAACAATAGCCATAATCTTTTAAACTTGCATATCGCATTAGAAATTTATAAGACAAGAATAAATATTGACAACGAGGATGAATAAGTATAGAATTTTAAATGCTGTTGTAAAGATATGTAAGGCTATATTTCTAAAAATAAGGTAATTATCTTAAAAGAGCTTTGCAATTATAAATAATATTGCTTAAAGCTCTTTTTTATATTATTATGTGGGTTTGTAATATCTGTATATTTTTTGACAAATCTTTTATTACTATATAACACCTCAAAATCTTTGTCAACAACAACTTGCATAAAATATATTGTATATTTTTATACGATATGCTAACATATCATAAGTATTTTTTATGTACAAAACAATATAATAAGGGAGAAGGAAAATGGAAAAAACAAACGTAGAATCAATTCAGTCTGAAAACATTTTAGGGACCATGCCTGTAAAACAGCTTTTGCGTAAATTTGCTGTTCCGGCCACTTTTGCCATGCTTATAAATGCTCTTTATAATATGGTTGACCAAATTTTCATTGGCCGAGGTGTTGGATATTTAGGAAATGCTGCAACTACTGTTGTATTTCCCCTTATGACTTTTTCACTTGCTTTATCATTGCTTTTTGGTGCCGGTGGCGGTGCTTATGCGGCAATAAAATTGGGTGAAGGAAAAAAAGAAGAAGCAGAAAAAACTCTTGGCAATACTTTTTTTATACTTCTTGTAGTAGGAATTTTTGTAAGCATTGTTGTACAAATTTTTAAAGTACCAATACTTAACCTTTTTGGTGCAACTGAAGAAAACCTTTCATACGCAATAGATTATGCAACCATAATTGTAGGTGCATTCCCTCTTTCTTTCTTAGATGTTGGTATGTCTTCTCTTACAAGATCTGATGGGCATCCAAGTCTTACTATGAAAGCTATGATAATTGGTGCAAGTTTAAATGTTTTCTTGGATCCTTTGTTTATATTTAAATTTCATTGGGGAGTAAAAGGTGCTGCTATAGCTACAGCTTTATCACAATGTATTTCTGCAAGCATTATACTTACATATTTTATTTTCAGAGGTAATATGCGATTAAAAATTAAAAATATAAGACCTGATTTTAAACTTATATTCGCTTTTGCCGCTCTCGGAATTTCAAGTTTTGCAAACCAGTTTGTAGGAGTTTTACTCCAGGTTACACTCAACAATTCATTAGTATATTATGGAAATCAATCACAAACATCTGGAAACATAGCTCTTGGAGCTATGGGAATTATTATGAAAATATCAATGATTATAATAGGTATATGTATTGGTATCGGTATTGGTTCTCAGCCAATATGGGGATTTAATACAGGTGCAAAAAAATATCAGCGTGTAAAAGATACATATTTCCTTTCAGTAAAATATGCAACAATTGTAGTTATAGTAGGTTGGATTGGTTGTGTTTTTGCCCCAAACCTTATTCTTGCCATATTCGGTATTGATGATCCTAAATTTATGGACTTTGCTGTAAAATGCATACGTATAGTTATGGGTGTAAGTTTTGCAACTGGATTCCAAATTGTTACATCTGCATACTTCCAGGCTTCAGGACAGCCTCTTAAAGCTACTATATTATCGCTTCTTAGACAGCTTATAATACTTATGCCTTTATTACTTATTCTTCCAAAGTTTTTGGGTCTTTACGGCATTATTATAGCTATGCCTATTTCTGACGCAAGTGCATCAATTATAACTTCTATCTTTGCTGTAAAAGAAACAAAACGTCTTAACAAACTTATAAATACTTCAAATTCAAGTATTGCAATTTAAAAATTTAACCGAGCTTAATTTAAGCTCGGTTTTTATTTCTACATTTATAGCTAAAATATTAGTCAAAAAACTCATTGACAAAAAATTAAGAGTATGATACGATATTACGGAAAGACAAGAAGTCTTTTTTTTGTGTAAAATTTAGCAAATGGAGGTGGAAGTGTTGAGAACTCAAATTACATTAGCATGTACAGAGTGCAAACAAAGAAACTACAACACAACAAAAGAAAAGAAAAATCATCCCGACAGAATGGAATTTAAAAAATATTGTAAATTCTGTAAAAAACATACACTCCACAAAGAAACAAAATAATTTGTGAGCGTAAAAATCTGAAAGGGAAGTGACGCAAATGGAAGAAAAAAACACGAACCCAAACGAAAAAAACGAATCTAAAAAGAAACAAAAAGGAAAAGAAAGTTTTTCCGATATTTGTAAAGACCATAAGGCTGAATTTAAAAAAATTGTTTGGCCTAGCCGTGCTGAAGTTGGCAAAAAAACATTTACTGTTATAGTTACTTCATTAATTATGGGTGTCATCATATTCTGTATGGACACTGTTTACACGCTTGGATATGACCTTTTAATCAGTCTTATTAAGTAAATGAAAAAGGATGAGATTATGTCTGAAGAAACAAAATTACCGGAAGAAAATTTAAATAACTCTGAACAAGAAGTTAGATGGTACGTTATTCATACCTACTCTGGATATGAAAACAAGGTAAAAGCTAACATTGAAAAAATTATTGAAAACCGTTCTATGCAAGATCAAATCTTCGAAGTGAGCGTTCCTGTTCAAGACGTAGAAGAGATTAAGCCAAACGGTCAGAAAAAAATTGTTCAAAGAAAAGTTTTTCCGGGCTATGTATTACTTAAAATGTATATGAATGATGATACATGGTATGTTGTAAGAAACACAAGAGGTGTTACAAGCTTTGTTGGTCCTGGTTCAAAACCTGTTCCTTTATCCGATGAAGAAGTAAAAAGCATGGGTATCGAAGATTATGTTACAAAATGTAACTTTGAACTCGGAGATGCTGTTACTGTTTCAAACGGTCCTTTCGAGAATTCCGTTGGCACTATAAAGGAAATAAACCACAACAAAAAAACTCTTGTTGTTACATTATCTATCTTCGGTAGAGAGACACCTGTGGAACTTGATTTTAATCAGGTTTCCGCCATTAACTAAAACTTTATAATTCGTTTTTTTAAGTGCGGAATTTTTCCGTACGTGGGAGGGTATTCCCCGTTAATTACCACATTTATAGGAGGTGCCTGTCATGGCAAAAAAAGTTACCGGTTATATTAAATTACAAATTGCAGCAGGAAAAGCTACTCCTGCACCACCTGTTGGTCCTGCCCTTGGTCAGCATGGTGTTAATATCATGGGCTTTTGTAAAGAATTTAACGAAAGAACAGCTAAACAAGCAGGTCTTATTATTCCTGTAGTAATCACTGTATATGCAGACAGAACTTTTGATTTTATTACAAAAACTCCTCCTGCAGCAGTATTACTTAAAAAAGCTGCTAACCTTGAAAAAGGTTCAGGTGTTCCTAACAAAACAAAAGTTGCTACAATTTCTAAAGAAGAAGTTATGAAAATTGCAGAAACTAAAATGCCAGACCTTAATGCTGCTAACCTTGAAAGCGCTTACAGCATGATTTGCGGTACAGCAAGAAGCATGGGTATTGTTGTTAAAGAATAATTCTTGTCGTTAAATACGTGGGAGGGAAAATCTCCCGATATTACCACATAAGGAGGTCACGAAAGTGAAAAGAGGAAAAAAATATATTGAAAGTGCTAAGCTTGTAGAAAAAGCTACACTTTATGATACAGCTGATGCTATTGAATTAGTACAGAAAACTTCAGTAGCTAAATTTGACGAAACAGTAGAAGTTCATATTCGTTTGGGTGTTGACGGCAGACATGCTGATCAGCAGATTCGTGGTGCTGTTGTTCTTCCACACGGCACAGGTAAAAAAGTTCGTGTTTTAGTATTTGCTAAAGGTGCTAAAGCAGATGAAGCTCTTGCAGCAGGCGCAGATTACGTTGGTGCTGAAGAATTAATTCCAAAAATCCAGAACGATAACTGGTTTGATTTTGACGTAGCTGTTGCTACACCTGATATGATGGGTGTTGTTGGTCGTCTTGGTCGTGTACTTGGTCCTAAAGGTTTAATGCCAAACCCTAAAGCTGGTACAGTTACTATGGACGTTACAAAAGCAGTTAACGATATCAAAGCTGGTAAAATTGAATACCGTCTTGACAAAACAAATATCGTTCATGTTCCAATCGGAAAAGTTTCTTTTGGCTCAGAAAAATTGAGCGATAACTTCCAGACTCTCATGGGTGCAATCATAAAAGCAAGACCTGCAGCTGTTAAAGGTCAGTATATCAAGAGCGTTGTTGTTTCTACAACTATGGGCCCTGGTATCAGAATCAACTCAGCTAAAATTACAGGTTAATTTTAATTATCCAAAAAAATTTCCAAAGCCTATTTTAGGCTTTGGTTTTTTTATATAAAAATAAAACATTACATATTGACATGTACAATATTATATGGTATTATGTCTAAGTTAGTAAAATTATTGCCGCAGACAGTAGGTGCATTATGCGTAAAAGTTTTCTTGCCTACCGAGGTTAATTCATATTTTTTTGAATTTGTACCTCTTTTGTCCCTCGGCAAGAGGTTTTTTTATTACAAAAACTTAAGGAGGTGTAAATAAAAAATGGCTAAAATCGAACAGAAACAAGTTATCGTTAATGAAATTAAAGAAAAACTTGAAAAAGCCGCTTCTGTTGTTCTTGTTGATGCAAGAGGTTTAACAGTAGAACAGGATACAGAACTTCGTAAAAAATTAAGAGAAGCAGGTGTTGATTACAAAGTTTACAAAAATACATTAATTAACCTTGCTATCAAAGACACACCTTTTGAAATCTTAAAAGATTGTCTTGCAGGCCCAAGTGCTGTTGCTTTCAGCTACGGCGAAGCTACAACAGCAGCAAGCATTATCAATGCTAACTTAAAAGCAATGAAAGAATTAGAATTTAAAGCTGGTGTTATCGAAGGCGTATTATACGATGCTGACGGCATTAAAGCAGTTGCTAACATCCCATCAAGAGAAGTTCTCCTTTCAAAACTTCTTGGAAGCTTCAAATCACCTATGTCATCATTCGCTAGAGTTATTGACCAGGTTGCTAAAAAAGACGTTGCAGCAGAATAATTTTATTTTAAAATCTAAAAAATATGGAGGAATACTACAATGGCAAAATTATCAATTGAAGAAATCATTGCAGCTGTTAAAGAACTTACAGTTGTTGAACTTAACGATTTAGTAAAAGCATGTGAAGAAGAATTTGGCGTATCTGCAGCAGCAGGTGTTGCAGTAGTTGCAGCAGGTCCTGCAGCAGCAGCTGAAGAAGAAAAAACAGAATTCGACGTTGAACTTACAAACGTTGGCGCTGAAAAAATTAAAGTTATCAAAGTTGTTAGAGAAATTACAGGCCTCGGCTTAAAAGAAGCTAAAACACTCGTTGACGAAGCTCCTAAAATGCTTAAAGAAGGCGTTTCTAAAGAAGACGGTGAAGCTATCAAAGCTAAACTTGCTGAAGTTGGCGCTGAAGTTACACTTAAGTAATTTAAAAACTGAACTTTTATTTAACCTTTCTGCTTTTGCGGAAAGGTTTTTTTATACAATTTTTAAATTTTTATTAAATTCGATATTATACTACAAATTTTATGGACTGAAATTTAATCTTATGATATTCTGAATATAGAATAATAAAAATGGAGGATAAAATATGGCGTTTTGTAAAAATTGCGGTTCTCAAATTGATGATAAAGCTGTAATCTGCCCTCACTGCGGTGTGGAACAAATTGATGATAAAGGCGGATTTTTATGGGGACTGTTGGGCTTTCTTGTTCCTATCGCTGGACTTGTATTGTATCTTGTTTGGAAAGATACAAAGCCTAAAACTGCTAAAGCAACAGGTATTGGTGCTCTTGCATCTGTAATTGTTTCCGTTACTCTTACTGTGCTTTATATTTTATTTATTCTTTTTATTGGGTTTGGTATATTTTCAATGTCAATTTAAAATATAATTAGTTTTTTTATTATACCAAACTTCAAATTTTATTATTACATCTAATGTTTTTTCAAAAAGGGAGGCTGTAAATATGGCAATATGTAAAAACTGTGGTTCACAAATTGATGACAAAGCTGTAATCTGCCCTAATTGCGGTGTTCAGCAAGTAAAAGATAATGGCGGCTTTGGTTGGGGCCTTTTAGGCTGCTGTATCCCTATTGTTGGTCTTGTTTTATTCCTTGTTTGGAAAGATACAAAACCTAAAACTGCTAAAGCTGCAGGTATTGGTGCTTTGGTTTCTGTTATAATTTCTGTATTATATTACATTATCGTTATTATTGCGGGAGTAGGATTTGCAGCTATAGGAATGTAAAAAATGATAAATTTTTTGTATAAATGGCTTCCTATTGTTTTTGGCTGCCACTGCAGAGATGACAGAAGTTTTTATTTTAAAGGTAAAAAATTTCCGATATGTTCAAGATGCACAGGTGAACTTTTGGGCATTTTGGTATACCCTATTTTTGGATTTTTCTTTGATATATCCGTAAAACTAAGTTTAATTATTATGCTACCCATGATAATTGACGGTTTTGTACAGCTACTTACAAAATATGAAAGCACAAATATAAGAAGATTCATAACAGGTTTTTTATTTGGATTTTCTTTAATGAAGATGTTTGTTTATACAACTTCTATTGCATTTAATTTTGGGTATAATTTAGTAAAATAATAAATTCTATCACTTTTTACAATTTATTTAAAAATAAATACCAAAAATTTATTAGCACTCATTTAAAATGAGTGCTAATTTTTTCTTGACTTTTGCATAAGCTATGTTATAATATATCTAAAGTTTATATGAGACATAAAAATTTATTAATATATTGCCTCATATTCAATTAAACATTTTCCCCAAGCTTTTACTTGCCAAAATGTTAAAAGGCTTTTATTTTGGCCTTAAAGTCTTTTATTAACACTATTTTTAAGGAGGAATACAAAATGGCAAAAGAAAAAGGCAATCTTTCAATTAACAGTGAAAATTTTTTACCTATCATAAAAAAATGGCTCTACACAGACAAAGATATCTTCATAAGAGAGCTTGTATCAAATGCTTGTGACGCTGTAAACAAATTTAAAAAACTCGTTTCTTTAGGCGAAGCAGAAGCTCCAGAAGATGAAAAATACGAAGTTAATATCTACTATAATGCAGAAAAAAGAACTCTTAAATTCTGTGATAACGGTATCGGTATGACTGCTGATGAAATCAAAAAATATATCACTCAGATCGCATTCTCAGGTGCTACAGACTTCTTATCACAGTTTAAAGACAAAATTTCTGAAGAAAATGATATAATCGGTCACTTTGGTCTTGGTTTCTATTCTGCTTTCATGGTTTCTGACAAAGTTGAAATCGACTCTCTTTCTTACCAGAAAGGTGCAAAAGCCGCTAAATGGATTTGTGAAGGCGGTATCGACTATGAAATGGACGAAGGCGAAAGAACAGAACGTGGTACTACAATCACTCTTTACTTAAATGAAGATGAAAAAGAGTTTGTAGATGAAGGATTATTATACTCAACACTTCGTAAATACTGTGCATTTATGCCTGTAGAAATCTATATGGAAGATGAAAACGAAGTTAAAGAAGAAGAGGAAGAAACTCCTGATGTAATTGATGCCACAACAACTGAAGACGGTGAAAATACAGAAGAAAAAGAAGACGAAAGAGTTCCTTTAAACAATCCTAAACCACTTTGGCTTGAACAGCCTAAAGACTGTACAGACGAACAGTATATCGAATTTTACAAAGATGTATTTAACGAAGTTAAAGAACCTCTTTTCTGGATTCACCTTAATATGGACTATCCTTTCAGACTTAAAGGTATACTTTACTTCCCTCGCCTTGTAAATGATATAGAAGTTGTTCAGGGTCAGGTTAAACTTTACTCTAACCAGGTATTCATTGCTGATAACGTAAAAGAAGTTGTTCCAGATTTCTTACTTCTCTTAAAAGGAGTTATTGACTGTCCGGATCTTCCTCTTAACGTTTCTCGTTCAGCTTTACAGAATGATGGTTATGCTAAAAAAATGTCTGCATATATCACTAAAAAAGTTGCTGATAAACTTAACAAACTCTTTAAAGATGACAGAGAAGGATATGAAAACTTCTTTGATGATATCAGTCTCTTTGTTAAATACGGTTGCATAAGAGAGCCTAAATTCTTTGAAAAAGTTAAAGATTCAGTACTCTTCAACACAACTGAAGGCGACAAAAAAACTATGATGGAATACCTCGATAAAAATAACGCTATAAACCAAATCGAAGGTCTTAATGCAAGCGTAGTTTATTATGTATCAAACAAAGAACAGCAAGTTCAGTATATCAACCTCTTTAAAGAACAGGGTATGGAAGCTTTAATGCTTACAACACCTATTGATATTTCATTTATGTCATATATTGAACAACAAGGCGGTATCCGTTTCAGAAGCATCGACTCAAATCTTGCAGATGCTCTTAAGAAAGATGAAAAATCAGAAGAAGAAAAAGCATCTGATGAAAAAGTACTTGGTTTCTTGAAAAAAATATTTGACGGTTTCTCAGAAAAAGTATATGATATCAAACTTGAAGCTCTTAAAACAGACAGCGTTTCATCTATGATTACTCTTGACGAAGAATCAAGAAGAATTACAGATATTATAAAAACATATAAACATCAGCCTAACGTTGTTGCTGCTTTCAAAGATATCCCTATAAAAGAAACTCTTGTATTAAACAAAAACAACTCACTTGTTAAAAAACTTCTTGAAATTCAGGGTGATGTTGAAAAAGTTGATGATACAAAACTTGTTTGCCGCCACCTCTTAGACCTTGCTCTTTTAGGATACAAACAGCTTACACCTGAAGAAATGGGTGAATTTATACAGAGAAGCAATAAAATACTTGAAAAACTTTTATAATCCGAATCCCTTTATAAATTTATATATATTAAAAAAGAAGTCCTTAAATTTAAGGGCTTCTTTTTTATATTAATTCAAAAGATTTTGCATATCTTTTATCCCTATGGCTAAAGTTGATGTATTATGCAAAAGAGCTGATGTTGTAGGCATAATTATCCCTAAAATTCCTAAAATTATAAGACCCGTATTAATTCCAACAATAGTCTTGTAATTATAATCAATTCTTTTCATAAGTGCATCACTTAATTTTTTTAAAACAACTATTTCTTTTAAACTATCCGCAGATATTGTAATATCAGCAATTTCTCTTGCTATTTCTGCTCCATTACTTATTGCAATTCCAACATCTGATGATGACAATGCAGGAGAATCATTTATACCGTCCCCTACCATTATTACCTTTCTTCCAAGCTTCTTTTCATTTTCTATAAAATTAGCTTTATCTTCAGGTAAAACTTCTGAATAATATTCATCAACACCTACTTTTTTTGCAACAGCCGATGCCGTACGTTCACTATCCCCTGTCATCATTACAATTTTTTCAATACCCAAAGCTTTAAGTTCCTTTATAACTTCCAAAGCCTCATCTCTTACAGGGTCCTCAATATATATCACAGCAGAAAGCTTATTTTCAATAGCAAGATATAAATGTGTGTACTCATCTGAAAGGTTATTAAATTTGTCAATATCCTCATCTGATATTTCACATTTTTCATCATCAAAAACAAAATGTCTGCTTCCTATAATTACTTTTTCTCTTAAAATATAAGATGCTATACCATGTGCAACAATATAATCTACCCTTGAATGAATTTCCTCATGTTCAAGTCCCCTTTCTTTTGCCTCATTTACTACAGCTTTTGCTATAGAATGAGGAAAATGCTCTTCAAGACATGCCGCAATACGAAGCATTTCTTTTTCATCTTCACCATTAAAAGGAATTACTTCTTTTACTTTCGGTTTGGCTTTTGTTAAAGTTCCTGTTTTATCAAAAACAAGTGTTTTTGCTTCAGAAAATGCTTCTATATATTTTCCGCCTTTTATAGTTATATTATATGTACTTGCTTCTCTTATCGCAGAAAGGACAGAAATAGGCATTGAAAGTTTAAGCGCACACGAAAAATCTACCATTAGAACAGAAAGAGCCTTTGTTGTATTTCGAGTAAGAAGCCATACTAAAAACGTTCCTAAAAGAGTATAAGGAACAAGTCTGTCAGCCAAATGTTCTGCCTTACTCTCACTTTTTGATTTTAATTTTTCTGACTCCTCTATCATCTTAACAATTCTTTCAAAACGAGTTGAACCTGATACTGCTTTTACTTTTATTGTAATTTCTCCTTCTTCTATCACAGTACCTGCATAAACAAATCCTCCAATATCTTTTTTTACAGGTAATGACTCCCCTGTTAATGAAGACTGATTTACCATTGCCTCGCCAAAATATACCTCTCCATCAAAAGGTATAACATTACCCATTCTTACAACGACTAAATCTCCCGAAAGTATATCAGAAGAATTTACAAGAAATTCTTGTTCGCCTTTTTTAAGCCAAACTTTATTCACATTTAAAGCCATACTTCTTGCAAGATTATCAACAGATTTTTTATGCGTCCATTCTTCAAGAAGTTCTCCTATCCCAAGCAAAAACATTATTGAGCTTGCAGTATTTACATTTCCTTTTAATAAAGATATAGAAATTGCTGTTGCATCTAAAACACTGACTTCAAGCTTTTTATTAATTAAACTTATTAATCCTTTTTTTATATACCCAAACGAACGGATTCCTATAAAAATTCTTCTTACAAAAAAAGGTAATGTAAGCTTTTTAATAAAACGCCACAGAATTTTTTTCATTAGTTTTTCCTCATATTCTGCGTTTAAAGCCCTTCCTGTGTTTTCAAAAACAGTTTTTGGCAAGTTTATCTCGGAATATTTAAAAGCTTTTATTTTTCTTAAAATTAAATCTTTATCTCCTGTGTAGTATATAACAGCGTTACAGGTTCTTTCATAAACTTTGGCAGTTTCTACTTCCGAAATTGAATTTAAAAAATAACATAGTGTATCTGCTTGTTTATAAGACATTCTTTCTTGGCAAATATGTATTCTTATACGCCCTTCTATGTCATGAAGTATTTTAAAGTCCATTTTTTCACCTCCGAAAAAGGAGACGTATCTTTCCGTCTCCATAAAATACAAATTTTTATATTAAATTTCGTCTGTATTTTCTATTTCTTCAAAAACTTCATCTGTATTTTTTTCTTTTTCTTCTTTTTTTAATTTTGCCTCCGCCAAAATATCTTCTGCATTTTCTTTGATACAACAAGTTGTTTTCATAACATAGTCCTTTGCTTCAAGACCTATAACTGCACCTTTAACATAAAGTTTTTTTGCTTCTTTTGAGGAAAGAGCTTTAATTCCTACAGTACCAAAAAGTACACCTCCTAAAAATAAAGCTATTTTTTCCATTTTAAAATCCATAAATTTAAACATGATAAATTCCTCCTTTATTTTCTTTTATACCCTGTGTACATAACCATAATTAGACTTAAAACCAAAGTCCATGCCCAAAATTTGTGATTTTTCATTTTTAACATCTCCCTGTTTTATAACCTGTTTTTATAAATTAAAAGCTTAATTGATATTATTTCGTTTTTTTGATATAATAAGTAAATAACTTGAAATTTATGTAGGTGATGTAATATATGCGTATAAATGAATCTGCTGAAAATTATTTAGAAACAATATTAATATTAAGTAAAACAAAACCTGTTGTACGTTCTGTTGATATTGCAGAAGAGCTTGGATTTAAAAAATCAAGCGTGAGTGTAGCTATGAAAAATCTTCGTATGCAAAATCACATAACTGTAACTAAAGAAGGTTTTATATATTTAACTGATTCCGGGAAAAAAATTGCCGAAATGATATATGAACGTCATCAACTTATTTCCATGTGCCTTGAACGTCTTGGAGTTGATAAAAAAACTGCAAATGACGATGCCTGCAAAATAGAACATGTTATAAGTAAAGAAAGTTTTGATGCCATAAAAAATCATGTTATAAAATGATTTCCTGTCTTTTAAACACTAAAAGACAGGATTTTTTATGCCAAACTTAAAGGAATAACACTTCTGTAAATATTCTTTCCCATTACAAATTCGTCAACATGAACATTTACATTAAATGCTTTTTTCATGTTTTCTTCATTTATAACTTCAGAAGAATTTCCATAAAAACTTGTACCATCTCTGTTTAGCATAAGAGCCTTATCCGAAATTTGAAGAGCATGAGCCGGATAATGTGTATTTACAATTGCAGAAATATTTCTTTCTTTTGAAAGATTTTTGATGGTATCAAGAATTATAAGCTGGTTTTTAAAATCAAGATTACTTTCAGGTTCATCTAAAACAAGCATATCAGGAGAAACAGTTAATGCTCTTGCGATAAGAACCATCTGAAGTTCCCCGCCACTCATCTGTGTGCAAAGTTTATCTTTTAAATATAAAATTCCAACATCTTTCATAGCTTTTAATGCAATATCAATATCCTCTTTTTTAGGTTGTTTAAAAGTTCCTATATGTGCACTTCTTCCTAAAACTGTCATATCAAGTGCTGAATATGGGAAAGCCGAACCTTTTGCCTGTGGCACATAGGCTATTTTTTTCCAAACCTCTTTTGACGGAATATTTTTTAAAGGGGTTTTATCTATATATGTTTCTCCCTCATTCCATTTCAAAAATCCCATCATACACTTTAAAAGAGTGGTTTTCCCGACACCGTTAGAACCAAGTACAGACATAACATCACCATTTTTAATATCAAAACTTATATTGTTTAAAATATGTTTTTTACCATATCCAAAACTTCCGTTTTTTACTTCAAAAATCATGACCATGCACCTCCTGTTTTTCTTAAAAGCCCTATGAAAAATGGAGCACCTATTATTGCAGTTAAAATGGAAAGAGGTATCTCAGCAGAAGTTGCACTTCTTGCAAAAGTATCTATTACAAGCATAAATGTAGCACCTAAACTTATAGAAATAGGTATTACCGTTTTATTATTGCTGCCCATTAACATTCGCGCCAAGTGAGGTATAAGAAGCCCTACCCAACCAACCTGACCGCACATAGAAACAGCTGAAGAAGTTATTAAAGATGCTGAAAGAATTATAAGAAATCTCATAATTTTTATATTTATACCCATTGATTTTGCCTCATCTTCATTTAAAGAAAGAATATTAAGTCGCCAACGAAGTATAAATATCATTAGTGTTCCTATTATTATGAAAGGTGCACCCAAAATCAGAGTTTTATATGTTGCACCAGACATACTTCCCATAAGCCAATATGTAATAGATGGTAATTTGTCCTGAGGGTCAGCAACATATTTCAGCAATGACACAAACGCTTGAAACATTGCAGAAACAACCATACCGGCCAAAACTATCATTACTATTGTACTTTTTCCTTTTATTTTACTTATGTTGTATGTTATAAGACAGGCTATAAGCCCAAATATAAGAGCCATAATCTGTACAACTATCAGATTTGCATCAAACATCATGGCAAAAACAGCGCCAAAGGAGGCACCGCTTGCCACCCCCAAAGTATCAGGTGTAGCAAGTGGGTTAGTAAAAAGTCCTTGAAAAGCCGCTCCTGCACATGCAAGTCCCGCTCCTACAAGCATTGATAAAAGTATTCTCGGAAGTCTTACATTAAAAATTACAGAGTATGCCATTTCATCAGATGCATAAGAATTTATACCATTTAAAAGCACTTTTACTGTTTCCGGTACAGAAATCGAATATCTTCCAAAGCCTATACATACTAACGCAGATATGATAGGTATAAGTATAAGCACAAGAAAAATTTTTATGTCTATCTCTTTGTTTCTAACCATAATTATTTTTCTGCCGCCTCTCTTGCAGGATTATAAATAACATTCAAATCTTCATCTGTAAGTTCTACATTATAGTACTTTATATAATAATCTTTTATTTCTTTATCCATATCTATATTTTCAAACTTCTCAGGCTGGATATGTTTTGCAAGCCACATAAGACAAAGAGGTGTATCTGATGAAGTCGGGAACCATCTGTACATTCCCAGTGGGAATTTATAAACTTTTTTATCAACTACAGCCTTAACTTTACTCCAATCGTTTCCTTCTATAGAATTTGAATATAAATCCTCCGGCATAACTGAACTAAAGTTTGTAATAAAGATCATATCCGGATTCCATTCATAAATTTGTTCCATATTAATTTCTGCCTGTCCTTTTAGATTTTCAGCAACATTTATACCTCCGGCTGTTTCAATCCAATAATGTCCAAAAAAACCTTGTCCGGATGTAAGAATTTTTCCATCTCCATAATTATAAAGAACAAGTACTTTCGGTTTTTCTTCTTTTGGTATTTCAGATGTAATATTTAAAATATCAGCTTCTACTTTTCTTCCATATTCAATAATTTCTCCCGATCTTTCAGACTCTCCGAAAATCTGTCCAAGGAGGTCAATCCAGTTTGCATAAGTTTCAATTGAGTTATAATCAGCTATTGTTGTAGAAAACCCTACAGCCGGAATTCCTGCAGACTCGAACATCTCTTTTTCAGCTTTATTTGTCGCTGAATAAAATATGACATCAGGCTTAAGATTCATTAACTGCTCAATATTTACTTCATTTCCCTCTACAAAAGATGTATCTATTTCTGTTATTTCTGGAAATACTTTTGCAAGATATGAATTTTCTGCAGCCGACATTGACGCAGGGTGCATACCTACAAGCCCTTCTGTTGAACCTCTAAAAAGACAATATACTGATGGAAGTGGCCATAATGATGAAATAACTATTCTATTAATTTTTTCAGGTATCTCAATTTGTTCTCCCGTATGGTCTGTTATAATTTTTGTACCTTTTGTTTCTTCTGAATTATTATCCGTATTTTCTGATACTTCTTTATTTTCTTTAGTTTCAGAACCGGAGCATCCTACAAATATTCCTCCTACCAAACTTACACAAAGTACAAGTGCTAATAATTTTTTTAATCTCATGTATTTGCCTCCTTATTTTTTAATTCCGCCTGCGGCTTCTCTTACAGGATTTAAAATTATTTCGATATCTTCATCTGTCAACTCAAAGTTGTAAAATTTTTTATAAAAATCTTTCATTGTCTGATTAAAATCTATATCAGAAAAAAGTTCATGGTGATGTTGTTTTGCCATCCATAAAAGCATTAAAGGAGAATCTGAACAAGTAACATACCAACGATACATTCCAAGAGGAACTTTTTTTACACCTTTTTCTTTATACGCCAAAATATTTGACCAGTCACTTCCGCAAAGAACATTATTGTATATATCTTCCGGCAATGCATCATTAAAATTTGTTATAAAAATATTGGAAGGATTCCATTCATAAACCTGTTCTATTCCTACTTCCTTAGTTCCCGTAATATCTTTTCCAACATTAATTCCACCGGATTTTGTTATCCAGTAATCTCCCCATGTTTCAAGTCCCGGTACACTTACTGTATTTTCATTATATTTATGTATTATCATAGATTTAGGCTTGTCCTCTTCTTTTACATCTTTTAATCTTTCAGAAATTAAAACCTCCATTTCTTCACCATATTTGATATATTCATCATTACTTATTTCTTCTCCCATTACCTCCTCTAAAAGCTCTATCCAACTGTTTATGGTTTCTACCGCATTATAATCTTTTACGCTTAAACTAAAGCCAACAGCCGGTATCCCAGCCTGTTTTGCAACTTCATAGTCTTCCATTACACCTGTTGAATATAAAACTACATCAGGATCAAGTTTCAAAAGCTCTTCAGCATTCATATATCCATTTTGACTGAACCCACTTTCTATTTTGGATATATCAGGAGCAACTTTTATAAGCATTGAATTTTCTGCTGCACTTATAATGGCCGGGTCAAGACCTACAAGTTTATCCGTTCCCATTGAAAGTATATAAACTGAAGCCAAAGGCCAAACAGAAGCAATTACAACTCTTTCTATTTTTTCAGGTAAAACTACTTCATTTCCGGCTTGGTCTATTATTGTTCTTGTACCATCATTATTTTCAACACTTGCATTATTGTTTTCTTGTTGTGTTTCGTTTTTTTCTAAGCCACACCCAGATAAAATTCCTAAACTTAAAGCCGCTGATAAAACTAAAGAAACAACTCTTTTAAGTTTCATTTTTTCACCCCTCTTTTAGTGATATTAGAAAATCTTTCATTTCATCATTCATCAACCTTTTTGTTTCATTCCAATGTACCTTACTTGAAAGAGCAACATGAGGGAAACCATAAAATTTTACATTTTTATCTTTTATAATTTGTTTTGCCATAGGGTCTGCTATTACTTTTTCATACTTTCCGCTGTTAAGTATTTTTCTAAGCTCAAACTCATTTTTTATTACAATATCCCCTTCTGCCATTTGTGATTTTGAAAAGTCAAAAAGTGTCCCTACAACAATATTTCCATATCCTAATTCCTTATTAAGATATTCTCTTATTGAATTTGATATAATCTGTTCACCAAGTATGATCGTATTTGCATTTTCTGTACTTGGAACATATTCCTCAAATTTCCCTAAAAGGGCTTTTTTGACTTTTTTTACTGCCAAACTTCCATCACAAAGAGGTGTTACAACAACATAAGGAATTGAAAATCTTTCTTTCATATATTCCGCAGGGCCTATACCCGACTGAGACACAACTACATTAAGAGATGCTGATACTGATTTTTTCATATCATCAATAGTAAGACCCATATAGTATGTACTTAAAACATTTATTCCATTTTTAACAAAAAGCTCTTTAAAATCTTTATCATTTTCATTTATATAAAAATCCAAAGGTGTTGTTCCCAATATGTTTATTGAATTAGGCTCTTTTATAAATTCTTCGTCTTTTATAAATTTGTCCATAAGTTTTATTGTTGCATCACAAATTCCCTTTCCATAGTAATTCAAACCCGTTGTAGGAATACCAATAGCGGGAATACCTGTTATTGTTTCAAGCTCTTTTGCTATTCCTTCAAAATCAGTCCCAATAACCATAGGCACAGGACTTCCAAGAACTGCTATAAAATTTGGATTTAAGCTTTTTGCAGCTTTTTTAATCTTTTCAATAAAACTGTCATCAAGCCCCAAAATTGCATCCATATATCTTATTCCGGAGCAAAAAACTTTTGAGTCAGCCCCAAACCACCTTGGTTCATCAAACCCTGTATAATTTCCTGTACACCCAGACGCATCATGAATAACAATAATCCCACCCAAATCAAAAAGCGCTGAAGCCGCCCCAGAATAATCAGGTGCAAATGGCGGTAAGTTAATACATAATTTACTCATATAACCAAGCCTTCCCCCTCTATTGCTTTATGTAAATCAATTTCTTTTTCGTTTGCTTTAACCATTAATTCCATAAGTTTTGAAACACCATAAAAACCAAAAAGAGATTTATCTTCCATAATATTTAAAATCTTCTTTGACCCTGTTGCATAAGCACAATCAAAACCTATACATAAAAAATTGCCCAATTCATTTCTGAATTTTGTCATATCATGGTGGATAGCATTTATTATTTCTATATCGTTATAATTTTCTAAAATATAGTTATATGCTTCCTTATCAAAAGGTTTAACTTCACTTGTCATTATAAGTTTTATATTGAAACCCTTTTGTTTTAAAAATTTTGCAAGTGTAAACGGCTTTCTTACAGCTTGGTAGTCTATCGCTATTGGGACATCTTTTAAACATTCAAGAGCTTTTTCTATATTTTTTTCTGCTTTTTCTTTATATTCATCATAGTTAATTTCAATATTCAAAATTTTTGATAATTCTTTATAAAAATCCTCAATTTCAGAAAAATCGTATGTATGGTAAGCTTTTAAAAAGTCTATTCCTAAATTTTTCTTCATTTCTTCAGCAGCGTATTTAGCTGTAGGCGATAAATATATATTTATTTTTGCCTTTGACATTTTTTGAAAATCTTCAAATGTATTAAAGTCTGTTATGTGATTAATCTTATAAGAAAAATCTCCCAAAATTTTATATAACTCACACTCATTACTTATTGGTTCATTATTTCCTATTAAATTCACAGAATTTTCTTTCTCTGAAGAGTTCCTCAAAAGGCTGTACATATTATTTTGAAGCGTTACAGCAGGCGGAAACTTTGTATCACTGCTTATAGGGTTCATATGACAAGATCTGAATTCAACATCAGGATATTTTTCAGACAACTTTTTATTCAAAGCCAAATGGTCTGTACCAAGCAAATCATCTAAACAAGATACAAATATAAACAAAACTTTAGGTCTTATTTCAAGATTTTCAAAAAGTTCATCTACAGCACCAGGAATCAAATCTTCATAATCCCCCGATACGATATCACTTTCATCTATATACAAATATGAAATCCTGTCTTTTATACCATTAATTACTCCACCTAAAGCCCCATGTCTGCCACATGCAAAAGGTGCTACAAAAAGTTGATAACTTTCGGGTACAAGGGCAGCTATTCGTATAACTCCCCAACCGCCATGAGCAGGAGATACATAAT
Organism: uncultured Lachnospiraceae bacterium; assembly: GCA_944384285.1. GTDB lineage: Bacteria > Bacillota > Clostridia > Lachnospirales > Anaerotignaceae > CALWSX01. The sequence goes on along the minus strand of CALWSX010000150.1, from coordinate 8,702 downwards.
GAAGTGTTTTTTCAAAATCTTTACAACAGCAACAACTCAAATTTATTCACCTCCAGTACATATTTTCATAATATTTTCCGCAAGTGAAATATAGTTCTCTGCCATTTCACTTCCCGGGAATGCCTCAACAACTGTTTTCCCCTCATTTTCGGCCTGTTGAACCAAGCCGTCTCTTGGTATTACATTTACAATTTTGCCTCCTATTTCATCAAGAGCTTTTTGTACAACTTCTATCTCATTTTCAACATTTCTGGAATTTAAAATTACACCAGAATATTTTGCATAATTTCTTGTACCAAAATTTTTTACCGCCTGAGCAATATTTGATGCTGCATACAAAGACATCATTTCACCCGAAGTTACAATAAAAACATTATCTGCATAACCCTGTCTTATAGGCATTGCAAATCCACCACACACAACATCTCCTAAAACATCATAAAGCACAACATCTGGCTTATAAATTTCATAGGCATTAAGTTCTTCCAATTTTTCAAATGCAGTTATTATTCCTCTGCCTGCACAACCAAGCCCGGGTGTAGGGCCTCCTGCCTCAACACACAAAACACCGCCATAACCTTCAAAAACAATGTCATCAATTTTTACATCATCACTGTTTTCCCTAAGCTTGTCTAATACTGTCGGTATTTTTGCTCCTCCCATAAGATTTTTAACCGAGTCTGATTTTGGGTCACAACCTATTTGCATAACTTTATAACCCAAATTTGATAATGCAGCAGCTATATTTGAAGTAGTAGTTGACTTTCCAATGCCGCCCTTCCCATAAATCGCAATTTTTTTCACTACAAATCCTCCTTCAGTTAGTTGTAACTAACATAATTATTAAAAATTAACCAACTTATAATATTAATAAAAACATTAAATAAGTTTTTACTAACTTAAGTTAGTTACTACTAACACATAATATATTTTATAATCTTTTTTCTGTCAAGATATATTCTACATTTTACATATAAAAAAATATTATATTTATTTATAATTTAATAAGAAAATAAAATTAATATTTATATTTTTTTCTAAAACAAAATAAAAACCGTTTAAAAATTTAAACGGTTTAAAACTTTTTTATTTTTAACTCATATTTGTTTATTTATTATCCAATAGGCTCCGCCCGTACTTGGACTTATTTTAGCCTCTGAAGTTATTGTATCCAAACTCCACCTTTTTTTCATATTTTCTGTATGTTTTGTATCTGCCACAAAAACCTTATTATCTGAATCAATATCACAAAGCAATATAAAATGACCACTTTGTGTAAAATGTCCTTTACCCATTAAAGAAATTACGGGATACCCGTTTTTCAAAGCCTCTTTAACTTCTTCTTTATCATTTGTCGTTTTATTTTCAAGGCCAAAATTATTAAGAGCATCAGCAATTAATGTATGATAGCTTCCTGAACCTGCACAATAATACCCATTTTCATAAGACCAATCCGCCATTTCCTTTGGAGTTATTGTTGTATCAGTAAGAGAACTTACCGCCATAGCCAAAACTGTTGGTCCACAACCTGTTTCTTCTATATAATCTGATGTACCATAAAGTTCTTTTCCCCATCTCTCATCTTCTTGATTATAATATACAAGCCAGCCAGGTTGCTCTGCAATTTCAAAAGCTTCTATTAAAGATAAAGGCTGTTTTACCACACTAATAAAATTAGGTGTTACAAAATATACAATACCAAAAATAACACTAAAAAAAATTAGCTGTTTAAAATTATTTTTTCTTCGTCTTTTGTTTCTTCCTGAAAATAGTATAACAAAAAACCTTTTAATAATAATCAAAATAAGTATAAAAAGTATAATAGCCTTTATCACATAGAACATTTTAATCCCCCTCCCTTTTATTTTATTTTAAATCATATTTTTTAAATAAAACTTTCGAAGCAGCAAAGAATCTATTTCAAATTTTTTTCAAAAATCTTAAAATAATGGAATTATATAGTTAATAGGTTAGAGTTAATTATTTAAACAAAAAAACTGCACGGTAATACCGTGCAGTTTTTAATTTAATATGCCATCTTTTTAACCGAACATATCACACTTTCATGCTCAATTTTCTTAACATCAAATTTCAAAATTCTAAAGGTTAAATCAAGAAGGAAACTTATTCCAAATACATAAATTATAGTTCCAATTCCGATTTTCGCTCCTAAAAGCGCTCCTATTAATATTGCTGATCCTTCTATTATGGCAACTAAAAATCCAATAGAAACTTTAGGAAATCTTTTTGCAAGAGCAACCATAAGTGTATCTCTTGGCCCACAGCCCAAACCTCCGCTTATATAAAAATATGTCCCTATACATATTGAAATTTGACCAATTATTAAAACTATGATTCCAATAAAAAAATTATCTATCATAGGTACAAAATCGAAATGATTAAATATATCTACAAACTTCCCTATTAAAAGAGTATCAAGAATTGTCCCAAAACCTATCTTTTCTTTTAAAAGAAGGTCAATAATCAGAATAACAACTCCTGTTAAAACAACTACATTCCCATACATAATACCTGTAACATCAGAAACACCTACAGAAAAAGCTTCCCATGAGCCAAGGCCTACATTTGCCTGTATATTTAAGTATGAACCTATTGCATACAAAAATAAGCCCCATATAATTCTAAGCAATCTCCTTAAGTATTCCACAAAAAAACCTCCTAATTGAAAATTCTTTTTGATGCTAAAGATAAAGATTTAGAAACAACATAAAAAATTGTTGCGTCGATAGGAAATTGTATTATATTTTTTAATATTCTAGGTGGAAGCAACACTAAAAAACTATTTCCATAAAGAATTGTAAGCCAATATGTGTTTAAAATAATATTAACCAAAAATGCTACAAGAAAATTTGCTAATAATACTCTCTTAAAACTTAAAGGCTCCTTATAAAGTACAAAACCGAATATAATACCTCCAAGAATAGAACTTATTGTAAATCCTGGGAAAAAGCCTCCTGTTGGGTTAACAATCATCTTTACAATATCCGCAACCCCCGAAAATAACCCTCCGCATACAGGCCCAAATAGAAATCCTGCCATTTCATTTGCAATAAACGAAAAACCAATTTTCAGGTTTTCCCCTGCCTGTACAGTAAAAATACCAAGTATTGCGGCTACTGCTCCAAGCATTCCAAGTGTTACAATAGTTCTCAGTTTCTTCAGCTCTTTTGCTGAATTTAAAATTTTTTCCATAAAATAAAACCTCCTTTCGCAGTTATCCATTTAGCTACAAAAAGAGATAATACAAGTATAATTATCGGTTTATTGTAGCAGTGGGATGCGAAATACGTACCGCAAGATAAAATCTTTTCGTCCTCATGACAACTCCCCGTTCACAAGGCACTTAACGCACATATTTCTACTCTGCTTAAATAAAAAATTAATGATACCATATCATATTAAACTTTTTTTGTTTATTTGTAAAGTATTTTTATTCTAAAAAAAAGGAAATCTTTACTTTTTGTCGAATTAGTATAGTGTCAGTAATATTAATTCGATTGGAGATGAGGTCTTTTGAAAAAAAATTTAGTAATAACAATAGGCCGTCAATATGGAAGTGGCGGACACGAAATAGGTATTAAATTAGCCGAAGCTTTAGGTATAAAATTTTATGACAAAGAACTCTTAACAGTTGCTGCCCAAAAAAGCGGTATGTGCCGTGAAATTTTTGAAACAAATGATGAAAAACCTTCAAGCAGTTTCTTATACTCTCTTGTTACAGGAGGCATAGGCGGAAACAATCTTCCAATAAACCACAAACTTTTCTTAGCTCAGTTTGAAGCTATAAGAAGCATTGCGTACAACGAACCTTGTGTTATTATTGGTCGTTGCGCTGACTACGCTTTGGAAGACTACGAAAACTTGGTTAAAGTTTTCATTCATGCTGATATAGAGTCAAGAAAAAAACGTGTTATGGAACGTCATAACATTCCTGAAAACAAAGTTCTTGAAGAAATTATGAAAACTGATAAAAGACGTTCAAATTACTATAATTTCTATTCAGGAAATAAATGGGGTAATGTCGAAAATTATGATATAACCCTTGACAGCAGCAAGCTTGGCATTGATAAAACAGTTGAGCTTCTCTTAAATTACATTAAATTAAAACAAGAATTAAATAATTAAAAATATCTTTACTCGCACCTCTTTTTTGTGTGCCAAAAATATTTTTTAAAAAACATAAAAAAAATTACTAATATCCTTGCAAAAAATATGTTTTTCTGATAGAATATTTTTGTTATGTTCACGCAAGTATGCGAAGTGCAGTAAATAGGAGGTGTAATAGGTTATGGCAAAGTGTGAATTTTGCGAAAAAGGTCATCAGAAAGGTCATAGAATCAGTATTACTCGTAGCCAGGTAAGTAGACGTGCCAATAAAACTTGGAAACCTAATATCAAAAAAGTTAAAATTAATGACAACGGTACTATTAAATCCGTTTACATTTGTACAAGATGTTTACGTTCCAATAAAGTTACACGTGCTATCTGATGATTAGAATTAGATATTACGAGAAACTTATTTCTCAAAATATTAAAACGTATGTTTAAAGAGAGAGTTTTATATATTTTACCCTCTCTTTTTTCATGCGTTTTTTTATTGGTATATTTTTTTCAAAAAATAATATACTCATTATTGACATATGTCATAAATTGTTTTATACTCAAACTGTGATTATTGACATATGACATAAATCATTTGAAAGGGGATTATATATATTATGAATGATAACGAAAAAAAATGTGGAGATTCTTCATGTAACAAAAGTTCTTGTGAAGGCTGCCAACATGCGTGTTCTTCATCTAAAAATAACGAATTACAGTTTGAACCATCTAATACCGGAAGTACTGTAAAAAAAGTTATAGGTATTGTAAGCGGTAAAGGCGGTGTTGGAAAATCTCTTATTACAGCTTTAACTGCCTCAGCCGTTAACAAAAAAGGCTTTTCAACTGCTATTTTAGATGCTGATATTACAGGTCCATCTATCCCTAAAATATTTGGAATACATGAACGTGCAGAACAGGCTCCTGTAGGCATTCTTCCAGCTATATCAAAAAATAATTTAAAAATAATGTCCACTAACCTTTTATTTGAAGACGAAACTACTCCTGTAATTTGGAGAGGACCTATTATCGCAGGAATTGTAAAACAATTCTGGTCTGATGTTTTTTGGGGCGATGTTGATTTTATGTTTATTGATATGCCTCCAGGAACAGGCGATGTACCTTTAACTGTTTTTCAATCAATTCCTGTAGATGGAATTTTAATTGCTACATCTCCTCAGGATCTTGTTTCTATGATAGTTGAAAAAGCAGTAAATATGGCTAAAGAAATGAACATTCCTATTTTAGGTATAATTGAAAATATGTCTTATCTATCATGCCCTGACTGTGGCAAAAAAATAGAGCTTTTCGGAAAAAGTAAAGTTGATGAAATTGCTAAAAAATACAACATTGAAAATGTAGCTAAACTTCCACTTAATCCTGAAATTGCAAAAGCTTGTGATAACGGAAATGTTGAAGATATTGAAGTATCTGAACTTTCTAACATAGTAGATTATTTAATTAATAAAAAATAATATCGGCAACTCCATTACTTTTTACCGGTCTTATTTTAAATTATTGATATGAAAAGGTGATATTATGGCAAGACCCGTAAAATGCCGAAAAGTATGCATGATGCCTGAAAATATTGAGTTTAAACCTTGTAATGAAAATAACTGCACTGTAGTTTTAAAAGTTGAAGAATTTGAAGCAATACGACTTATAGATTATGAGGGACTTACTCAAGAAGAATGTGCTTTACAAATGGAAATTGCAAGAACAACCGTACAAAACATATATGATTCTGCAAGAAAAAAAATTGCAGATATTATAGTAAATGGCAAAATTTTAAAAATTGATGGCGGAAACTTTGAAATTTGTAACGGTGCAAAAAAATGCAACGAAAATAACTGTCCATTTAAAAAAATTTGAAAACATTAGGAGGATAAAAATATGAAAATAGCCTTTCCTTTTGAAGAAAATAATATATGCGAACATTTTGGACACTGTCCTGGCTTTGAAGTATATGAAATAAAAGACGGAAAAATCTTAGGCAAAGAATATCTTGAAAATCCTGGTCACAAACCTGGAGTATTACCAAATTTTCTTGCTGACAATGGTGTTACTACAATTATTGTAGGTGGAATGGGTGCAGGTGCTTTAAATATTTTTAAAGAACGTAATGTTGAAGTAATTATGGGCGCAGAAGGTAATATTAAAGAAAATCTTGAAAAATATCTTAGCGGAAACCTTATTTCCAAAGAATCTGTATGTCATAAACATGAACACAAACACGACTGTGGAAACCACTAAAATTAAATATTTATAAATCCAAATTTATATAATAATATAACCCTTAAGTTATAAACTTAAGGGTTAATTTTTTTATTATAATATGTATTTAATTGCGTTTTAAAAGACATTTTTCGCACTTAATATTTTTTATCATAAAATATAAAAAGACATTAAATATCGCAAATATTAAGAATTTATTATATATATTATTGCTTATTAATAATTTGATTTTAAATATAAACTATGATAAACTATAATAATCATAAAACTATATTTAATAACTTTTTATTATGAGTGTTTGGAGTGAAATAAGTATTTATGCTTGACCATAGAATTTATACTTTTCTTACATTATGTGATACCATGAATTACAGAATAACAGCAGAAAAGCTAAATATGACTCAACCTGCTGTTACCCAACATATTAAATTTTTGGAAAATGAATTTGGTTGTTCTTTGTTTTCTTATAACGGCAAAAAATTAATTAAAACAAAACAAGCTGACATACTCGAAACTTATGCCAGAAGCGCAAGTTATAATGAAAAAAGATTAAGAGAACAACTATCTTTTAAAGAACAAAAAATAATAAGAATGGGTGCAACGAAAACTATTGGTGATTTTGTTTTAAAAGAAAAAATATCCGAGTTTTTAAAGAATGAAAATTTTTCTTTTTCTTTGATTGTTGATAATACAGAAAATCTTCTCAAAAAAATTGATGCAAACGAAATTGATTTTGCTGTTGTAGAAGGATTTTTTGATAAGAAAAAGTATTTTTCAAAACTTTTAAGAACAGAAAATTTTGTTGGTATTTGCAGCAAATATCACCCTTTTGCAAATAAAAGTATTCCTCTTTCCGATATATTTTCCGAAATGATTTTTATAAGAGAAAAAGGATCCGGTACAAGAGCTATATTTGAACAAATTTTATCTGAACACAATTTTTCTTTGGATCAGTTTTATAAACAATGTTGCATGAACAGTTTTGAACTTATAAAACATTGTGTTAAGGAAAATGTCGGTATATCTTTCGTGTATGAATCTGTGGCAAAAAGCTGTGAGGACATTTCTATATTTACAATAAAAGATATCCCTATAAAAAGAGATTTTAATTTTGTATTTTTAAAAGATACAAAAACTGAAGAACTTATATCTGAAATTTTTTAATATTTTAACTTTAAATACAAATTTTTATAACAAAAAACGGTAGACTATATAGTCTACCGTTTTAATTTTTAAACCGCTATAGGCACCTTTCCTATACTTTTTCCATACTGATAATCAACAAAATCAAAATCATCTACTGTAAATTTGTAAAAATCTTTTACATCTTTATTCATTACAAATTTAGGTGCAGGATAAGGTTCTCTCTTTATAAGTTCTTCAACAAGAGGAATATGTCTGTCATAAATATGCATATCAGAAATAACGTGTACAAATTCGCCCGGAACAAGTCCACAAACTTGCGCAAACATACAAAGAAGTGCAGAATATTGTACTACATTCCAGTTGTTTGCCGCAAGTGTATCCTGTGATCTTTGATTTAATATGCCATTTAATTTATTTCCTGTAACATTAAACGTCATACTGTATGCACAAGGGTAAAGATGCATTTCGTGCAAATCTTCAAAATTATATATATTTGTCATTATTCGTCTGCTGTAAGGGTTATTTTTAAGGTCATAAAGAACTCTGTCAACTTGGTCAAATTCACCCTCTTTATATTTATGTTTAATCCCAAGCTGGTATCCATAAGCTTTTCCAATAGATCCTGTTTCATCTGCCCAAGAATCCCAAATATGACTGTTTAAATCATTTATATTATTAGATTTTTTTTGCCAAATCCATAAAATTTCATCTATAGCCGCCTTATAATTTGTTTTTCTAAGTGTAAGTATAGGAAACTCTTTGCTTAAATCATATCTGTTTACAACTCCAAATTTTTTAAGTGTATAAGCAAAAGAACCATCTTCCCAACGTGGTCTTACTTTTTCATTTTCTGTAGAATATCCGTTATCTAAAATATCTCTGCAATTTTTTATAAAAATCTCGTCTGCTATACCCAAAAAAATTCCCCCCTTTTTATAATTTAGAAAATAAGCAAGACAAAATATATTTTGTCTTGCTTATATTTATTTTTATCCGCCTATTACAAATCCACCGCTTTCACTGGTGTCTACACCTGAACTTCCGCTATCTTGTGATCCGGAAGACTCACCACTACTTTCACTTCCGCCTTGTGATTCACCAGAAGACTCGCCGCTATTTTCATTTCCGGAGCTTTCTCCACTGTTTCCTTGGTTTTCACCCGTTGAACCGTTATTTTCTCCGTCATTATTTCCGGTTAT
>CALWSX010000149.1 GCA_944384285.1 uncultured Lachnospiraceae bacterium | reverse complement strand
CAGTGTTAAATTTTTAAAAATTTCCCTTAAAACCATTTTTCTACCTCCGCTCAAAAATTTACCGATATATAACCTAATTCATATTATACACAATTTTTGTAAAATTGCACTATTTTTTACACATTTCGTTAAAATACAACAAAATAAAAAAACACCAAAAAATTTTTTTGTTTTTTGGTGCCATAAAAATTAATAAAATTTATATTAAATTGTTTTAAATTTAGTTAAAATTACAAGAACAATGGAATTAAAATCGGCACAACAAGAGTTATAGAAAAACCACTTATAAATGCAATTATAGCAATCTTACCATTTGTGTTTCTAGATATAATGGCAAGAGTCGTATCCATTGCCGTAGCACCTGCCGGTGCAATAGCTGAATAGTAATTTAAATTCCTTGCAATAAAAGGTACAAATATAAATGTTAATACTTCTCTAAAAACATTTGATAAAAAAGAAATTGTACCATTTACAGGATATCCTGCCTCTGTAATAATAACTCCTGAAAGGCTATACCACCCAAAACCAGAACTAATGGCAATAGATTCTTTCAAACTTTGTTCTATAAAAAATGATAAAACACCTGCTCCGATCCAGGATCCTATTATTACACCTAAAGGTATTAAAAGTATTCGAAAACCCATTTGCTTTATCTTTAAAAAAACATCACTATTATTCCCAATATCTATTCCTACAGAAAAAATAAGCAAATAAAGCATAATCGAAGAAAGACTATCAAAAAATGATATGCTTCCTTCTGGAAGATACATTCCTGCACCTATTCCCAAAGCAAGAGTAATTATAATAATCAAACTCATTCTTTCTCTTCCGCCTTATTATCCAAAAATTTAGAAAATAAGTATACAATAACAACACTTCCTATAACTGTTGCTACTGCAAAAAGAAAAGCTTTTAATCCAAGAATAGGAATATCTGAAATAATTTCATCATTAGAACCTATGCTTATACCCATTGAAAATATAAGTAAGATAAGCCAAACTGTTTGAAGTTTTCCATTTATTTTTAACACCTTAGCTGAAAAAAATTTTTTATATCCTATTATAAATCCCAAAGCAAGAGCTAAAATAATACCATAAGACATTTTTTCACCTACAACATATAAATTTATCAGATAGCTTTCATTATATCAACTAATGTATCTATATCTTCTTTTGTAACATAATAGTGAGTTACAAATCTCATAATACCGTTGTCTTCTCCATTAATTATGATATTTTTTTCTTCAAGATAAGATACAAGCTCATCTGAATTAAGTTTAAATCCATTTAATTTAAAGAAAACCATATTAATTTGTGTAAGATTTTCAAATACATCTATACCCTTTATTTCTTTCATTCTTTCACAGAGGTATTTTGCATTTTCGTGATCTTCTTTTAATCTTTTGCTCATTTTTGTAAGAGCAATCAATCCAGGAGCAGCTAAAATACCAGCCTGTCTCATACCACCGCCTAAAATTTTTCTTTTTCTTCTTGCTTCATCAATAAATTTTTTTGAACCAATAAGAACAGTTCCTATAGGAGCACAAAGACCTTTTGAAAGACAAACAGATATTGTATCATAATAAGGCGCTAAATCTTTTACATCTACACCTAAAACTTCAACTGCATTAAATATTCTTGCGCCATCAATATGAACTGGAAGATTATATTTTTCTGCAAGAGCTTTTACATTTTTCATGTATTCTATACTTCTAACCATACCGTCAGAATCAGCATTTTCATAAGTTATAAGAGCAGTTCTTGGACTATGGATATCTTCTGGATTTTTTCTTATGCTTCTTTCCACAACATCAAGAGGCATTTCTCCTTTGTTAACCTGTATACATCTAAGTTGAGCGCCACTTATAACTGATGCAGCTCCTGCTTCATGTTCAACAATATGGCATCTATCAGGTAAAATTACTTCTTCTGCTCTTTTTACATGTACAAAAAGTGCAAGCTGATTACTCATAGTACCTGATGGCACAAAAAGTGCAGCTTCTTTATTAAACATTTCAGCAGCTTTTTTTTCAAGTTCGTTTACAGTAGGGTCATCTCCATAAACATCATCACCAACAGCAGCTTCATACATAGCTTTTCTCATTTCTTCTGTTGGCATTGTAACTGTATCGCTTCTTAAATCTATTCTTCCGTTCATCATAATACTTTTCCCCCTATAAAATTTTTATTTTAATTTCTCACGCATTTTATCTATTTCTTCATTTTCAATATATTCATCAAATGTTTCTTTTCTGTCTATTATACCATTTGGAAGAATTTCAATAATTCTGTCCGCAATAGTTTGTACAAATTCATGGTCATGAGAATCAAATAAAAGAGTTCCTTTAAATGATTTTAAACCTTCATTTAATGCTGTAATAGATTCGAGGTCAAGATGTGATGTAGGTTCATCAAGTATAAGAACATTTGCTCCTGAAATCATCATTTTACAAAGCATACATCTAACTCTTTCGCCTCCAGATAAAACTTCGGCTTTTTTCATAGCTTCTTCCCCAGAGAAAAGCATTCTGCCAAGCCAACCTCTTATATCACTGTCATATCTTTCACCCTCTTTTGCATATGGACGAAGCCAATCAACAAGAGAATCCTGACAGCCATCAAAAAATTCAGAATTATCTTTAGGGAAATATGCTGTTTTTGTAGTAACTCCCCATTTAAAAGTTCCTTCATCAGGTTCCATTTTGCCTGAAAGAATTTCAAAAAGAGTTGTTCTTGCAAGTTCATCGTCTCCAACGAAAGCTACTTTTTCGTTTGGATTAATTAAAAAACTTACATTGTTAAGTACTTTTCTGTCACCAATAGTTTTACTTATTCCTTTTACTTCAAGAACATCATTTCCAACTTCTCTATCCTGTTTAAAATTAACAAAAGGATATTTTCTTGAAGAAGGTTTTATATTGTCAAGCTGGAGGTTATCAAGAAGTTTCTTTCTTGATGTAGCCTGTTTTGATTTAGATGCATTCGCACTGAACCTTTGAATAAATTCCTGGAGTTCTTTCATTTTTTGTTCAATACGTTTATTCTGGTCTTTTAACTGTCTTTGTGTCATCTGAGTATATTCATACCAGAAATCATAGTTTCCTACAAACATTGTTATTTTGCTGTAATCAATATCGGCAATATGAGTACAAACTTTATTTAAGAAATGTCTGTCATGAGATACAACTATTACAGTATTTTCAAAGTCTAAAAGGAAATTTTCAAGCCATCTTATAGAATTTAAGTCAAGATGGTTTGTAGGTTCGTCAAGAAGAAGGATATCAGGATTTCCAAAAAGAGCCTGTGCAAGAAGAACCTTTACTTTATCTTTATCTGGAACTTCACTCATAGGAGCATAATGTAAACTTTGGTCAACTCCAAGTCCATTTAAGAGTATTGCAGCACTTGATTCGGCATTCCAACCATCAAGCTCAGCAAATTCTCCCTCAAGTTCAGAAACTTTAATTCCGTCTTCATCATTAAAGTCTTCTTTCATATAAAGAGCTTCTTTTTCTTTCATAATATCATAAAGACGTTTATGACCATATAAAACTGTATCCATTACGTTAAAATCATTAAACGCGAAATGGTCCTGTTTTAAAACAGCAAGCCTTTCACCTGGTGTTATTTCAACAGAACCTGTATTTGGTTCAAGTTCACCTGAAAGTATTTTTAAAAATGTTGATTTACCTGCACCATTTGCGCCGATTATACCATAGCAATTTGTTTTTTGAAATTTTACGTTTACATCTTTAAAAAGCACACGTCCACCATACTGAAGTGATACATTATTAACTGTAAGCATATTTCTTTCTCCTTATTTTATAAAATCATTCATTTTCTGTTTCTGTATTTTCTATATTCTCTGTATTTTCTGTGTTTTCAGATTCTTCAATATTTTTTTGTATATCATCTACATTTATATCATTTGGGTCAATTGTCAAATCTATAGCACTTTCAGCCTCTTTAGGAAGAATAATCTCTTCATTAAAATACTGGTCTATAAGATTTATCGAAACAATATATTTATCTATTTTAACTCTTTCTACCGGGTCTGTAATACCTTGGTCGTCCATTAATTTATCAAAAACCGACTGTGTTAAAGATGTTAAATCCATATTTATATTAACAGGAACACTGTCTTCTAATATTACATGTACGGTGAAATTTTCTACTTTTTCAAGTTCATTATCGCTAATGCCTGAAAGACCTATAAAATCCAAAACTCCTGTTGTATTAAAAAACATAGCCATATCTTTTTTAGGAACAGTTAAAATATATTTTTCTTGACCATTTTCTCCTTTAAAAGATGTATCCAAAACAGCGTCCTTTGTATATGAAATAAGTTCTTCCCAAATAATTTTTCCTGAATACCTACCTATCATAAGGTCTGTAACGTTTTTGTCTGTTTCGGTTTTAAACCATGTTCCTGAATCTTCAGAATATGTAATATATTTATCTCCGTCCTGAATAATATAATTCTTTGCGGTTATTTCATTACTTTCTGAAGCAGTTTCCATTCCTATTTCAACATAAAAACCAAAAGGATTTTCTCTTAATCCTGAAACAGCATTCATTTGAAGTATACTTGGTTCTTCGTTTAAAGACGAAATCTGTGCATCTATTTTGAATTCCGATTTAAAAGAGTTGTCGTTTGCAGCTTCTTTTAATCCTGATTTTAAAGGATTATCTGAACAACCTGAAATCATACCAGATGCAATCATTATAGCAGCAAATATATTTATAAATTTTTTATTTATAACACTCGCCTCCAATATAGGGTATTATTTACATAACTATTCTATTTTATAGTAAAAAACAATTTATTTCAAGTAAAAAATGCTTTTTATTATTCATAATAAAAAGCATTTAGTCATCAAAAATAAAGGTTAAATACAGTAATTTCCGGGACAACTAAAAATCTTGCAGATATATGAGTTGTCCCTAATCCTGAATTAACATAAAGTTTTTTGCCTGAATTTTCATCTAAAATATACATACCTTTTGAATAAGTACTGGAGCAGGAAGTTAAATCTAAGATACTATCATTTACAGATTCAAAAAAAGGAACTTCAACCTGTCCACCGTGACTATGACCACTTAACAAAAGATTATAGTCATAATCTATATATTGTTCCATAGGGTCCGGCTCATGCATAACTAAAACTTTATAATCAAAATCTTCAAAATTATACGTATTTGGAATTTCAGGAGATCCTAAAAGATAATCATCTAAACCTGTGAACAACACTTTCTTTTCATTTTCCAATTCTACTACTTTATTTTCATTGCATAAAAGTTCAAACCCGGATTCTGACATTACATCTTCATATATTCTTGAAGCTCCTCCGCCATAATCTCTATTTCCCCATACAGCAATTTTTGCATATTTTGCATCTATTTTACTAAGTTCATTTATAATATTTTCGTTATCATTATAAAGAGCATAATTATCATATAAATCACCTGAAAATATTACAACATCAGGGTTTTGTGAATTTATTTTTTCCACAACTTTGCTAAGTTCTTTATATGTATAATCTTCTTTTATATGTAAATCTGAAATTTGGACAATTTTTATACCAAAATCATTAGTTGTTTTCTCATTTAAATCAATATTATTTATATTTATTCTATATGGCTCTATTTTAAACGCATAATACACACAGCCAATACATAAAAGAACAAATAAAAAAAATAATAAAAAAAATAATAAAAACAATCTTTTTATAAATCTCATTTTATCAAATTCCTTTTTAAAAACAGCATAAGACACAAAAATTTATGTCTTATGCTGTATAAAAATTTTATAAACTTAAAATACAATAATTTAAGATTATTTTACAACAATATTTACGATTCTGTTAGGAACATAAATTTCCTTAACAATTTCTTTTCCGTCAAGTCTCTTTCCAAGAGCTTCTTTTGCAATCTTAAGAACTTCTTCTTTTGGAGCATCTACAGAAATTTCAATATTTTCTCTTGCTTTTCCGTTTACAGAAACAGCAATTTTTACTGTATCGCATACAAGTTTAGATTCGTCACATACAGGCCATTTCTGTTTGAATACAGATTCTGTATGTCCAAGTTCTCTCCAAAGTTCTTCAGCCATATGTGGAGCAAAAGGTGAAAGAAGAACAACGATAGCTTCGAGAGTATCTTTATTGATACCATCTTCTTTCTTAGCAATTTCTATTATTTTATTTGTAAATTCCATAAAACCACTTACAACTGTGTTCATTGTAAGCGCATTTACACGGTTTGTAATTTCATAAATCATTTTATTTTTTATGAATTCCATATCTTTTGTAGGAGCAATGTCTTTATCTTTGTATGTGTATACAAGCTTCCAAAGTTTGTTTAAATATCTGAATACACCGTCAATTCCGCTGTCGTCCCATTCTGAGTCTACTTCTGGAGGACCTACAAAAAGTTCATAAAGTCTTAATGAGTCACAACCGTATCTTTCAACAAGATCATCAGGAGAAACAACGTTTCCTTTTGATTTACTCATTTTTGCACCGTCTTTATTAATCATACCCTGGTTGAAAAGACGTTTGAAAGGTTCTTCAAAAGGTACTACGCCGATATCGTATAAGAATTTTGTATAAAATCTTGCATAAAGAAGATGAAGAACAGCATGTTCAATACCACCTACATACATATCAACAGGAGCCCATTTCGCAATATTTTCTTTGCTTGCAAGCTCATTTTTGTTATGTGGGTCTGTATAACGAAGGAAATACCATGATGAACCTGCCCACTGAGGCATTGTGTTTGTTTCTCTTTTTGCTGGTCCACCACATTTTGGACATGTAGTATTTACCCATTCATCAATAGCTGCAAGAGGAGATTCTCCTGTTTCTGTAGGAAGATAAGAAGAAACGTTAGGAAGTTCTACAGGAAGCTGATCATCAGGTACAACTACTGTTCCACATTTTTCGCAATGTACAAGAGGAATAGGTTCTCCCCAATATCTCTGTCTTGAGAATACCCAGTCACGTAATTTATAATTTACAGTTTTCTTACCAATTCCTTTTTCTTCAAGAATTAAAGGAGCTTTCTGTTTTGCTTCAAAAGCTGTCATACCCTCAAATAAAGGTGAATTTATCATTACACCATCGCCTGTATAAGCCTGTGTAAGTTCTTTTTCTTCTGCATCTTTTTCCAATATTACCTGGACAATAGGAAGATTAAATTTCTTAGCAAATTCAAAGTCCCTATCATCATGAGCAGGAACACACATAATAGCACCTGTACCATAATCAGCAAGTACATAGTAAGCAACCCAAATAGGAACTTTTTCATTGTTTAAAGGATTAATTGCATAACTTCCTGTAAACACACCTGTTTTTTCTTTGTCTGACATTCTGTCTACAGATGATTTTGTTGAGGCTTCAAAACAATACTGTTCTACCGCTTCTCTCTGTTCATCTATTGTAATTTCTTTTACCATAGCATGTTCAGGAGATAAAACCATAAATGTTGCACCATAAAGTGTATCAGGTCTTGTTGTGTATACAACTATTTCTTTGTCTGTATCTGCTACTTTAAAAGACACTTCTGCACCATAGCTTTTTCCAATCCAGTCAGACTGCATTTTTTTAACTTTTTCTGGCCAATCTAATGTGTCAAGGTCATTTAAAAGTCTTTCAGCATAAGCTGTAATTTTAAGCATCCACTGACGAAGATTTTTCTTAGTAACAACAGAACCACATCTTTCACAAACACCGTTTGTAGCTTCTTCGTTTGCAAGAACACATTTACAGCTTGGACACCAGTTTAAAGGCATTTCTTTTTCGTATGCAAGTCCATTTTCAAACATTCTTGCAAAAATCCACTGTGTCCATTTGTAATAATCTTTATCTGTAGTATTTACTTCTTTGTCCCAGTCATAAATTGCACTTATTTCATGAAGCTTTCTTTTTACATTTGCAATATTTTCTGCTGTACTTATAGATGGATGAGTATTATGAGAAATTGCAAAGTTTTCAGCAGGAAGTCCAAATGCGTCCCAACCCATTGGATGAAGAACTTCATAGCCTTCGAGCACTTTCATTCTGCTTATAACGTCACTTAAAACATAACCTCTCCAGTGTCCAACATGAAGTCCGGAACCTGATGGATAAGGGAACATATCAAGACAGTAATATTTAGGTTTTGAATCATCTGGAGGGTTTATAGGATTTTTTTCCCACTCTTCTCTCCACTTCTTTTCAATTTTAGAAAAATTGTAACAAGAATCCATTTTTTATTTCCTCCTTAAAAATAAAAAACTTCGTCTCAAATTAGAGACGAAGCATAACTTCGTGGTACCACTCTACTTTGTTTTTAAAATAAAAATTTAAAAACACACTCGAACCCTTTAACGCAGGGAAACGTCATTGCCTACTTATTTTCAGCAAGAAACTCAAAGGCGAGTTCCCCAAATTACAATATTATCTCACACCAACCGATAACTCTCTTAAAATGCCGATTTAGGTACTATTCCTTATCATAGTCTTTACATATACAATTATCCATAAACAAACTTATATCATATTTTTTTATAAAAATCAAGATTTAAATTACCTTATTATATCTATAAAATAAAATTTATTGTTTTTCTTTTAAAATTGCATCAAGAATTCTATGAGCTGTTTCATTTTTGCTCATTAAAGGTAATTCTTCATTATTATCCTTTGTAATTATTGTAACCTTATTTGTATCAAATCCAAAACCGGATCCTTCTTCCGAAATAGTATTTGCAACTATCATATCGGCATTTTTTGATACAAGTTTTTTTCTTGAATTTTCTAAAAGGTTTTCTGTCTCCATAGAAAAACCACAAAGGAAATATCCTTTTTTTTGTTCTCCCAAATATTTTAAAATATCTTCAGTCCTCTTTAATTCCAAAGAATATGAATTATCTGATTTTTTTATTTTGCTGTCAAATATTTCTTTTGGAGTATAGTCTGCTACAGCAGCCGCTTTTATTATGATATCATTTTTATCTGCAAGTTCTGTAACTTTCGAAAACATATCAGAAGCTGATAAAACATTTATAGTATTTACAAAATTTATTGGTAAAAGATTAGTTCTTCCTGAAATCAAAGTTACGTTCGCACCTCTTAACATAGCTGCTTTTGCAAGTGCATATCCCATCTTGCCTGTTGAATTATTTGTAATAAATCTTACAGGATCAATTTTTTCACAGGTGGCTCCCGCTGTAACTAAAATATTAAGGCCCTTTAAATCTTTAGGGAATGCAAGTTCTCTTTCTACATAATCATAAAGTACATCTACAGACGCAAGTTTACCTTCTCCAATATCTCTGCAAGCAAGAAATCCACTTTCAGGCTTTACAATTTCAAAACCATATTTGGCAAGAATTTTTAAATTATCCTTTACTATAGGATTTTGATACATTGCAGTATTCATTGCAGGAGCAACAATTTTTTTACATTTACATGCAAGTGCAGTTGTTGTAAGCATGTCGTCCGCAAGCCCATAAGCCATTTTTGCAATTACATTTGCACTTGCGGGAGCAACAAAGAAAAGGTCTGCTTTCTGTGCTAAAGAAACATGAGTAACATCATATTTAAAATTTCTGTCAAATGTATCAACAAGACATTTGTTTCTTGTGAGAGTTTCAAAAGTAATTGGATTTATAAAATTAAGAGCATTCTTAGTCATAATTACATGTACATCTGCATGCTGCTTTACAAGTTTGGAACAAAGTTCTGCTGCTTTATATGCAGCTATGCTACCTGTTACACCTATTACAATTGTTTTATTTGTAAACATACATACACCACCTTTTATTTATCATAATTTAGACATCGCTAAAATATTTATCAAGTATATAAAAATTACTATAAAGAAAGATACGTTAAATTCACTTTCTTTTTCTTCTTCTGTTGGGTTAAATTCTGTTTTATCTATTTTATCATAGTTTATCTCTTTTAACCTTTTAAGAAGTTTTAAAAGGACTAAAAAACATACCAAAGATATTATACCATATATTAATACAGCCGCAAAAAACTCTGAATTAATTTCCATTGTGCCTACAAGTTCTTCAAGCTGTCCTGTAGCTTCTAAAACTTTTATTGCAGAATAAGACTGTATAAACTGTGACCCATTTATAATAAAATGCGCAAATATAGGGGCAAGAATAGAATTAGTTAAATACATTAAATATGAAAAGAATATTCCTCCCACAAGGGTATACATAAGTTGGTTTCCGTTCATATGGGCTATCCCAAAGAAAAGACCTGATAATATACATGCCTTAAGAATTGGTTGTTTTTTAAACCCGGTAAATACGACCCCTCTGAAAAAAAACTCTTCACAAATCGGAGGGAAAATTGCAATCGATAAAAAAGCTAAAATTGCACTTCCGTTTAAACTTTCAATTATAACCTCTGACGCCGCATTTGGGAAAAAAGCAGATGCTAAAAGAGCAAAAAAAGATAAAATAGGTTTTACCAATACTGTTGCAACAAAAACATAGAAACACTCTTTCCCGCTTATTGGATTTAATTTTATAGTCTTACGTATATTTTTTTTAGTAACAACCAAATAAATAAAACCTGGTAAAACAAAAAAAAGTACCTCTATAAGCATTTGAAGAATATTATTTTCAACATATGATGGTATATTAAAAACAATAAGCAAAAACGACATTAAAATCTGATTAAAAAGCATTAAAAGAACTAAGTTGTTTGTGCGTTTTGAGTCATTTATCATATTATTATTTTTCTCCTATAAATTTATTTTTTAAATGCTTATCAATGGAAATTATTATAGCAAAATATTTAAAAAAATTGAAGATTTTAATTTTTATTTAAAGAATTTTTAAAATATATGAAACAAAAATTATATTGCAAATTATAAAAACTGAATCTATACTTAGAAACGGGAAATAATTGTAAAATATTTCAATTTATTTTTATAAATTATTTAAAATTTTCCTGTACCATATCAAAAAAATAATAAAAAATAAAATATTTTTTGTAATAGTTATATTTTTTATGTTATACTATATTTGATATATCTTTTTTAGGGGTGATTTTTTTGAATACCGAATCTTTATCATTATTTGATAGAATCAGTAACCTTGGACTTGGATATGTTTCTATAGGAATTATTGATATTCTTGATATTTTGATAGTTGCATATCTTATATATAAAATAATTTATTGGATAAAAGAAACTCGAGCTTGGGTTCTTTTTAAAGGGATAGTTGTTATACTTGTTTTTACACTTATTGCTACTATTCTTAAACTTAATACTATACTTTGGATACTTTCAAAAACTATTTCTGTAGGTATCATTGCTGTAATTGTTGTTTTTCAGCCTGAACTTAGAAAAGCCCTTGAACAAATTGGTAAAGGAAGTATATTTACATCTTTTATGAGATTTGAAAGTAATAGTGACGAAGAAAAAATTTCATCAAAAACAGTTGATGAGATTGTAAAAGCATGTGCAAAAATGTCCACAGCTAAAACTGGTGCTTTAATTTTAATTGAACAAAGCGTTCCTTTAGGGGATCACGAAAGAACAGGCATTTCTATAGACGCAGTAGTTTCAAGTCAACTTTTAATAAATATTTTTGAAAAAAATACTCCTTTACATGATGGAGCAGTAATAATAAAAAATAATCGTGTTGCTGCGGCTACTTGCTTTCTCCCTCTTACAGAAAGCACAGATATAAGTATGGATTTAGGAACAAGACATAGAGCAGCTGTAGGTGCAAGTGAAGTTTCTGATGCTCTTGTTGTAATTGTTTCTGAAGAAACAGGAGCAATATCTCTTGCAAAAGGTGGCGTTTTATATAGAAACTTAAGTCCTGAAACGCTTAAAAATATGCTCTATAAAAAATCAAAATCGACCAAGAAAAAATTAGTCTTATGGAAAGGAAGAACAAACGATGGAAAAAATCAATAAGTTTTTTACCAAAGATATTGGTCTTAAATTAATTTCCGTAATTATAGCTATTGGTCTTTGGTATATGGTAATAAATATTGAAAATCCTATTGAATCAAAAAGCATAACTGTTAATGTGACAACTACAAACCTTTCATATATTGAAGATATGGGATATGATATAGTAAATAAAGACGATCTCTCTTCACTACAAACTACTTTAAAAGTTAGAAGCAACCGTCTTTCTCTTGACAGACTTGTGCAAAGCAAAGATAAAATTACAGCAAATCTTGATTTTTCAAAAATTAATACTTCTGAATTGTCAGAAGGTAAAGTATATGTAAAAGTTGATGTTACACTTCCTACTATCGCAGGAAGCAATTTTGAAATATTATCAAGAAATCCTGATACATTTATGTTTGATGTTTCTGAAGTTGTTGAAGAATCAAAACCTGTAGAAGTCTTACTTTCAGATGAACCTACAGATGAATATATTGTTTCAGATTTTACTACTACTCCAGAAAATGTTACTTTAAAAGGAACAAAAGTTGCTTTATCAGAGTTAGATAAAGTTGCTGTAACTGTTTCACCAAACGACTTTAATACAGATGGAATTCTTTATGCTGAACCACAGCCTCTTGACAAAGAAGGTAATGTTATCCCTAACATTACTATCAGTCCAAAAGAAGTTATAGTAAAAGGTGGTATAAGTAAAACTAAAACTGTACCTATATACCTTGATACAACCGGAACTCTTGCAGATGGTTATGTAGTATCAAAATTTGATTATAATCCAAAAGAAATAACTGTTATCGGAAGTGAAGAAGCTTTAGACGATTTTGATAAGATCATTCTTCCAAGTGTTGATATTTCAGGTGTTAATAGCAATTTAACTGGTGAATATTTGTTAAATAATTTCCTTTCCCAGGGAATTATGGTAAACAAAGGTGAAAATGGTACTTTAATATTTGAATTATCTGTATCAACTAAATCAACTAAACAAATTACAATTCCAGCAGAAAATATTTCTCTTTCAGAAGATGTTCCTCCTGATACATCTGTAAACTACAACAAAGAAGATATTAACATTACTGTAGTTGGAGAAGAAACAGTTTTATCATCATTAACAGGAAACAGTATTTTTGCTACAATAAATATATCTAACTTAGATGAAGGTACTCATATTGTAGAATATACTTTTAATCTTCCAGATGGTGTAACCATAGAAGGAAATAATCCTACTGTGACTGTAACTATAGAAAAGACATAATTATAATATCTTAAATATGTTAATCTATATTATAAAGATATTCTTTTATAAAATAAACGAACAAATAACTTATTTATAAACAACAAAAGCTGTGAGCCAAACTCACAGCTTTTGTTATTTATTAAATAAATATTGTTTTTGTATAATCGTCCCAAACAATGTCATATCCAAAATATTCAACAATATCTCTAACAGGTAACATTGTTCTTCCATTTATAATAACCGGCACTAAATTTAAAGTTCCTGTTTTCATTGATCCATTTTCAGTATAATCAACTGTATATGATCCTATTGTAAGTATCATTTGTTTCTTTCCACTGCCTATTGTAACTTTTTTTGTTACATCATCATAAAATACTGGTTGGCCTATTGCTTCAGAAACATCTCTTACCGGAAGAAGTGTATATCCATTTTTAAGAACTGGTTTTTGGTCAGTAAATGAAACATCTTTTCCATCAACATTAAGACTTATAACTCCTTGTGCAGCTCTTTGTGGAGATGAAACTTTAACAAGTGAGTTCTTTCCGTTATAATGATAACAATATACAGATACTTTATCTTTTGTTTTTGCAAAATCATGCTTTCCATCTGTATAATTTGAAATAAGTACATCTTTTGCATTTGGATTATGGCTTGTAACATAAACTTTTCCTGTTGCATTATCTATTTTTGTTACAATAGCTATGTGTTTATATGTTCTTGTTCCACAAATCTGACTTTCGCAACGATATAATATAATATCTCCTAAAGAAATATTTCCTGAATTTTTTCCTTTGTTCAGATATTCATAACTTGATCCTAAATTTGTTACTTCAAGTTTTACTTCTTTAAAACCTATTTTTTGTAAATATGTTGCTAAATTTTTAGGTGTTTGATATCCAGGTACATGTACGTCTGCAGGGACAATCCCCCCTGCTTTTATACAATTATAAACAAACTCTGCTGATAAAACATTTTGTGAAAGTGTATTATAGTTTTTATTTGCATAATCAACCGCTAAAGTAGGATTATATTCCAAGCCGGTTCCTTGTTGTGGAGTTTCTATTTTTTCTGTTGTCTCTGTAACATTTTGTCTATCTACCCAACTACCATTGCTAAGTTTGTACCATTCTTTACCAAAATAATTTTTTGCACTTTGAACAGCGATAAATTTATCACCTGTATATGCTTTTGCTGTTACTGAAGATTCTGGATAAGGTCTTGAATGTAATGTTACATTATCTTTTATACATTTTACAGTTATATTATTTAATGCTTTTACACTTGTAAGTGTAAATTCAGCTCCACACTTAGTACAAAAGCCTTGAGTATTATATGTTGGATGAGTACATACTTGTCTTGCTTCTAAAAAATCACTGTATATCCAAGTTCCATCTTTTACCATGTACCAAGTATTTCCGTGGGAATTTTTTGCACTTTGTATAACTGTATATTCGTTACCTCTTATTGCTGTTCCCTTTATTTCTGAAGCGTCGTATGGTCTTTTATGGAAATAGCCATTATCTTTTTTACAAACCATTACAACATTGCTTAAATCTTTTACGTCTTTAAGTTTAAATTCTTCTTTACATACAGTACAGTAGCCCTCATTATCATATGAGTTATGTGTACATTCTTTTTTATTTTCTAAATAACTACTTAATATCCAACCATTACTTTTTGTTTTATACCATGTATTTCCATGCATATTTGTTACAGATTCTACTACAATATATTCATCATTTAAAACACAATACCCAATAACAGTAGAAGATTCATAAGGTCTTACATTTATAGGAGCATTGTTTTTTACACATATCATAGAAACATTATTCAATTTTTTTACATTTTGTAACTGAAATTCATTACCACACGCAGTGCAAATCCCCTCATCGTTATATGTATGACGAGTACACGATACATTTCCTTGCGCAAAAGAAGTTACAGTAATAAATAAACTTAAAATCACAGCAATAGGCACAAATAAAATTTTATTTGTTTTTCTAAATTTTAACATGACTAATTCCCCCAATCTTTATACAATTTTTAACAATACCCTTATAATAAGTATAGGTGTATTAAGTATTTATTGTCAATATAATAATTACAATAAAAAAACAGCCTGTTTTCAGGCTGTTTAATTTAATGCTATTATTCATCATCTTGTTCTTTATCTTTAACAAATCCACATTTTTCATTACTGCAGAATATTTTATCTTTGCCCTTTTCAACCATATAACTTCCACATTTTGGGCATTTTTCATCTACAGGCTTATTCCATGAAATAAAATCACAAGTTTCAGGATTATTTTCACATCCGTAATATCTTCTGCCCTTTTTAGTCTTTTTGATCAAAACTTTTCCTCCACATACAGGGCATTTTACTCCTGCATCTTCAAAATAAGGTTTTGCGTTTTGGCAAGCTGGGAAATTAGGGCAAGCCAAAAATTTTCCAAATCGTCCGTATTTGATAACCATATTTTGGCCGCATTTATCGCAAATTACATCAGTTACTTCATCTTTTATTTCAACTTTAGCAAGTTTTTCTTTTGCATCTTCAAGTTCTTTTTCAAAATTAGGATAAAAATCTCTTATTATCTTTTTCCATTCAACAAGATCTTCTTCTACCTTATCAAGGTTTTCTTCCATATTAGCTGTAAACTTAACATCTACAATATCTTTAAAATATTTTTCCATAATCTCATTTACAACTTCTCCAAGCTCTGTAGGACACAAAGCTTTAGACTCTTTAACTACGTAATTTCTTCCAATAATAGTCGCAAGAGTAGGAGCATAAGTACTTGGTCTTCCAACACCAAGTTCTTCAAGTGTTTTAATAAGACTTGCATCAGTAAATCTTGCAGGTGGTTGTGTAAAATGCTGTGCTTTATCTATATTTACAATCTCTAAAGTTTCACCTTCAGAAAGTTCAGGCATTTTTACATTTTTTTCATCTTCTTGGTCATCATAAACTGCAAGAAATCCTTTAAATTTTAAAACAGATCCTGTTGCTCTGAAAAAATATTTGCCACTATTAATCTTTACAGTAACAGTATCATACAAAGCTTTTTTCATCTGACTTGCTATAAATCTTTGCCAAATAAGCTTATAAAGTTTATATTGGTCTTTTGTTAAAGAATCTTTAATACTGTCAGGTGTAATAAATGATGATGTCGGACGTATAGCTTCATGAGCGTCCTGAGCTTTACCTTTTGATTTGTAAAATATTCTTTCAGATGAAATATAATCATCACCAAAGTTTTCAAGTATAAAGTTTTTCTGTTCTTCGTAAGACTCATCAGATGTTCTTACAGAGTCAGTTCTGATATAAGAAACAAGACCTATAGTTCCGTGTCCTTTTATATCAACACCTTCATAAAGCTGTTGAGCTACCATCATAGTC
>CALWSX010000148.1 GCA_944384285.1 uncultured Lachnospiraceae bacterium | reverse complement strand
AGACCGGAAAATTTTATTGTATAGGGAGGTAATATTTATGAAAGAAGAAAGAATGTATGTTTTAAAAATGCTTGAAGCTGGCAAAATTAATTCTCAAGAAGCTGAAAGACTTTTAAAAGTTTTAACAGAAAAAAAAGACTCTGTTACAAAAGAAGAGGTTTCTAATGCAATTAGCGCAGCTTTTTCAAAAACAACTGCTGCTATAGATTCTCTTGCAAAAAAAGTAGGAACAAAAGCTAAAGATGTTTCTCCTGTAATTAAAAGAGCTAAAGACGACCTTTCTAAAAAAGCCGGTGATTTTGTAACAGAAATTAAAAACAAAAAAAAAGACGATGACGAAGACGAATTCTTTGACGATGACTTTTGGGCAGATGAATTAGAAGAAGATGATGATGACGATGAAACTTTTGAGTTTTCAACTACTTCTGAAATCTCCGACGATGATTTTGTTAAAGATGTAGAAATTATTCCTTTTAAAGACTCAGAACCTGCTCCTACAGAAGAATATAAATCTCCTATAATTATAGGACTTTCTGAAGATGAAATGGTAGACGATCCTTTTAACAGACCTGAAGGCCAAACAAAAAAAGAAGAAAAGAAAGACACATCAGAATATAAAGCTCCTATTTATATAGAATTATCTGATGATGAAAAAGTAATCGATCCTTTTAATCAATAATTTGTATTTAACTTACGGGCAGAAATTTTCTGCCCGGTTAAGTTGTTTACATAATAATTTTTAATCAATAAAAACTAAAAAATTTCAGGGCTATTTAATATAGCCTTTTCATTTTGGAGGAATAAAAGTTGGGAAACAATATAGCGTTTATTTCACTTGGCTGTGACAAAAACAGGGTTGACAGCGAAGTTATGATTGGACTTTTAAAAGAAGGTAATTTTAATATTATATCAGAAGAAGATTCGGCAGATATAATAATTATAAATACTTGTTGTTTTATAGGAGATGCTTTAATGGAAAGCATAGAAACCATTGTAGAAATGGGAGAATATAAAAAAACAGGAAACCTCAAAGGGCTCATTGTTTGTGGGTGTATTTCAGAAAGATATAAAGAAGAAATATTTAAAGAAATGCCAGAAGTAGACGCTATTGTTGGAGCTACATCTTTTGACGACATTTTAGATGTTGTTAAAAGAGTATTAAATGGAGAAAAATATTTTTCAGTTATGAAAAGTATAAATGAAAGACAATCTGATGAAAATATTAAAAAAAGAGTACTCTCAACGCCTCCTTATACTGCTTACATAAAAATATCTGAGGGTTGTGACAACAGATGTTCTTATTGTATAATACCTAAGTTAAAAGGTTGTCACAGAAGCAGAAGTATTGAAAATATTGTAGAAGAAGCAAAAAAACTTGCTATTAATGGTGTAAAAGAAATTATTCTTGTAGGTCAGGATACATCTATTTACGGACGTGATATATATGGCAAACCTTCTCTTCACCTTCTTTTGGAAGAACTTGCTAAAATAGAAGATTTGGAATGGATAAGACTTATGTACGCATATCCTGAAACTCTTACAGATGAAACCATAGATGTTATGGCCAGAGAAGATAAAATTCTAAATTATATTGATATGCCTATACAACATTCCAATAACGAAGTTTTAAGCCGAATGTTCAGAAAAAGCACAAGAGAGCTTCTTCTTCAGAAAATTAAAAAACTCAGAGAAAAAATGCCTGATATATGTTTAAGAACTTCTTTAATTGTAGGTTTCCCAGGAGAAACCGAAGAAGAATTTAACGACCTTCTCTCTTTTATTGAAGAAATACGATTTGACAGACTTGGTATTTTTACATATTCAAGAGAAGAAGACACAAAGGCTTATGATTTAGAAAATCAAATTGATGAAGATATAAAAATAGAAAGATACAACGAAGCTATGGAACTTCAAAAACAAATTTCGGCCGAAAAATGTTTTGAACAAGTAGGAAAAACACTAAAGGTCATAATAGAAGGAAGTTTGTCGGGAGAAACAGGTGTTTATTGCGGCAGAAGTTATAAGGACGCCCCCGATATTGACGGACTTGTATTTGTTGAATCTGACAGAGAAATAATATCTGGAGAGATAATTGACGTATATATAAAAAATGCAACAGACTATGACCTTTATGGGGAGGAAGTAACAGATGATGAATTTACCGAATAAATTAACTTTAATAAGGGTTCTTTTAATCCCTATTTTTGTAATTATACTTTTATGCGATTTTATTGCAGAACCATTAAACAGCCACTTGGCTCTTGTAATTTTTGTAATAGCATCTATTACAGATTTTTTAGACGGATATTTGGCAAGAAAATTAAATCTTGTAACTAATTTTGGTAAATTTATGGACCCTCTTGCTGACAAACTTTTAGTTGCTTCTGCTATGATTTGCCTTATTGACATAACTTATATCCCTGCATGGGTAGTTATAGTTATAGTAAGCAGAGAATTTATTATAACTGGATTAAGACTTGTAGCAGCAGAGTCGGGAAGAGTTATTGCTGCAAGCTTTTGGGGCAAAATAAAAACTACAACTCAAATGGTTATGATTATTTATCTCCTTTTGGGTTTTGATACAGGTATTTATAAAACAATTGGTTATGTTTTAATTTATGCTGCAACTATTTTCACTGTTATTTCCGGAGTTGACTACATTATTAAAAATAAAGACGTTTTAAAAGATTAAACTTATTAATAATACTAAAAAATAAAACAGCTTTGAAAAAAATATTTTCTTAGCTGTTTTTTTAATGTAAAAAATGAATTATAATAAAATTTAAAGGCACTTTAAAAAATTATAATCTGAAAATAATAAAGTATTCTATCTGTTTAAAAATATTAAAATATATCTATTTTTTTAAGGAGGTTAAAATATGAATTGTGAAATAATCTCTGTAGGAACAGAACTTTTATTAGGTGACATAATTGATACTAATGCATACAATATTTCGAGAAGATTAAAAACTTTAGGTATAAACGTATTTTACAGAACTACTGTTGGAGACAATGATAAAAGGCTTTTTGATGTTTTTGACAATGCTTTCAAAAGAAGCGATATGGTTATTACAACAGGAGGCTTAGGAGCAACAACAGACGATATTACCAAAGATATCGCTGCAAAATTTTTTAACAAAAAAATACTTTTAGATGAACCTTCTTTAGAAATAATAAAAGATTTCTTTAATAAGAAAAATATCAGTATGTCTAAAATAAACGAAAGACAAGCATATACAATACAAGATGCATTTATACTAAAAAATGACGTAGGACTTGCAATAGGAAATATATTAGAAGAAAACGGTAAAATATTAATAATTCTTCCGGGTCCACCAAATGAATGCCTTACCATGTTTGACAATTATGTTATTCCTTACTTAACCAAATTTTCAAAAAAAACTATGATTTCTAAATTTATGCATTTTTCTGATATAGGTGAGAGCGAACTTGGAGAGATTGTTTCTGATTTGACACAAAATTTAGAAAATCCTACTGTAGCACCTTATGCAAAAGATACTGAATGTATCTTAAGGATTACGGCAAAAGCAGATAATGAAGAAGATGCAAATAAAATGATAAATCCTGTAATGGAAGAAATAAAAAAACGCCTCGGAACAAAATTCTACGGAGAAGGCGAAAAAACAAGTCTTGCTTTTGTATTTTCTAAAATGCTTATACAAAAAAATTTAAAAATTTCTGTATCGGAATCTTGTACAGGAGGTCTTTTGTCCTCAGCTTTTGTAGACTATCCGGGAATCTCAGAAGTTTTTATAGACGGAAATGTTACATATTCTTGCTTTGCTAAGAAAAAATATTTGGGGGTAAAAGAAGAAACGCTCAATCTTTATGGTGCTGTTAGCAAAGAAACAGCAGAAGAAATGGCAATAGGAACTGCCCTTTCTAACGGTACCGATATTGCAATTTCAACAACAGGTGTTGCAGGCCCTTCCGGCGGAACAAAAGAAAAACC
>CALWSX010000147.1 GCA_944384285.1 uncultured Lachnospiraceae bacterium | reverse complement strand
AGTTAAAATTTTACCTATTAGTCTGTTTAACCATTTCATACCCAAGATTTCATTTTGAAAAAAAGACCATATTAAAGATATATATTCCATAATAACTCCTTTCATTTAAACATTTCGAATATTTTCGATATGTTATTCTTTATAAAAACCATCTAAAAAGATGGTTTAAATCTGAGTTGTAATAATTTTTAATATTTCAATGGCTTTTTCTTGTCCTTTTGGATATAAAGAGTAATGTGTCCATTTCCCGTCTTTATAACTTGTAACAATGCCTGACTCACATAATATTTTCATATGGTGAGAAAGGGTTGATTGGCTTATTTGTAATTCTTCTAATAATTTACAAGCACATTTTTCGCCGCTTCTTAACATTTCAAGGATTTGAAGTCTATTTTCATCACAAAAAGCACGAAAGATTTTGGCATCTTCTGAGTGGTTTCTCAAAATATCACTTCCTTATATTATTCATATCTATGAATTTCGATATAAGAATATTACACTATACATCGAAAAAAGTCAATATGTTATTTTTAGAATATTAATACCATTTTTATTTTATAGATATAATATTTTAGTAACTTATATAATAAAAATTAAATAAGATAAAAGAAGGGGTTATCTAATAAAAAAACTCGAATCTGTATAAGATTCGAGTTTTTAACTACAATTATTTTTCGTCGTTAGAAATAATTTCTTTAAAAGAAGTTGCAAGACCTGCAAGACCTTGAATTTCGGAAGGAATAATAATTTTTGTAGCTTTTCCGTCTGCAGCCTGTGCAAAAGCTTCAAGGCTCTTTAATGCAACTACAAGCTGAGTTGGGTTTGCTTCATTAAGCATTTTAATACCTTCAGCAGTAGCATTTTGAACGCTTAAAATAGCTTCAGCTTCACCTTCGGCTCTTCTTATTTGAGCTTCTTTATCAGCTTCAGCTTTTAAAATAAGAGCAGCTTTTTCTGCTTCGGCTCTTAAGATAGCAGATTCTTTTTCACCTTCAGCAACAAGAATAGCAGATCTTTTTTCACCTTCGGCCTGGAGAATTTTTTCACGTCTTTCACGTTCTGCTTTCATCTGTTTTTCCATAGAATCCTGAATTTCTTTTGGAGGCATAATATTTTTAAGTTCAACACGATTTATTTTAATGCCCCATGGGTCTGTAGCTTCATCAAGAATTGCTCTCATTTTTGAGTTTATGATATCTCTTGATGTAAGTGTTTGGTCAAGTTCTAAATCACCGATTATGTTTCTAAGTGTAGTAGCTGTAAGGTTTTCGATAGCTCTCATAGGGTTATCTACACCATAAGCGTACATTTTTGGGTCTGTTATTTGTAAATAAATAACTGTATCAATCTGCATTGTTACATTGTCTTTTGTAATAACAGGCTGAGGTGGGAAATCTGCAACAAGTTCTTTTAAGTTTATTTTTTTTGAAACTTTATCAATAATAGGTACTGCGACATGAATTCCAACGTTCCAAGTACTATGATATGCACCAAGCCTCTCAACAACATAAGCATGAGCCTGAGGTACAATTCTTACATTCATTATGATAACAACAAGTAAAATAAGAACAATAATTATAACTGGCAACATAATTTTACCTCCATTTATAGTTTTAACTTAATCTTTTTATTTATCTTTTTATTTATCTTTTAGTTTATCTTTTAGTTTTATTTTTTAATGACTAATTATTGTCATTTGTTTTTTGTACAATAAGTTTAACACCTTCAATTTTTAATATTTTAACAAACTCACCTTTTTCGATAATTTCATCATTTTGACTTCTGGCACTCCATGCTTTTCCGTCAACTTTAATTTCGCCTTTACCTAATTTGTTATTTATAGTTTCAGTAACAATACAGGTTTCGCCAATAACTTTATCTGCATTAGTACGAACTATTTTAGGTGTTTGAATTTTTTTTACCAAAGGTTTTGTTATAATAAGTGCAATTATTGATGTTATTATAAAAGCAACAAGCTGATATAAAAAGTCTATATCTAAAAAAGCAAATATCATAGCAACTAAAGAACCTAAGCAAAACCATATTGAAATAAGACCATATGTAAATAGTTCAACACCTAAAAAAACTATAAACATTATAAGCCAAAAGGTAACAAAGCTATTAAACATATTCAACCTCCTCGCTAAAATATAATATACTAATATATATTATACTGTATGTAGATTTAAATATCTATAAGTAAATTTATCAAATTTCTTAAGAATAAATAAATTTTATATGGAAAATAAATACTTAATTATTTTTTATGTTTGAATTTAATTTTATTGTGATATAATGTAGTATATCTTATAAAAGTTTGTCAGAAAAAGAGGGATTATAAGTGAAAAAATTTAAAAATTCTTTGGTATTTATTATTTTTACATTTTTATTTATATTTCATACAAATATTTTTGCAGGAAAACCTATTTATGTTGAAATAAATGATGTTCCTCTTACGATGAGTGATCAGCCTGTAATAGAAAATGACAGAGTTATGGTTCCTATGAGGGATATTTTTACTGCTCTTGGTTATAAAATGGAGTGGGATAATGAGTCAAGAATGATTTTTGCTGGTAAGGATAATTTGTCTTTTGCAATGCAAATAGGGAATAAAGAAGCGGTTGTTAATAACAAGCTTACATATTTGGATACACCGCCTTTTATTAGAAATGATAAAACCTTTGTTCCTTTAAGATTTGTTTCAACAATATCAGGTGCCGAAGTTTCTTGGATACCTGAAAATAATCTTGTTAAAATACATACAAATACAAATACAGTAGAAAATTTAAAAAATAAAGTTGTAATGATTTATACTCAAAATATGCAGGGTAGTGGCTGTATAATTTCAGAAGATGGACTTATAGCTACAAATTACCATGTAATAGATAAATGTGAATATGTAAAAATAAAATTTAATGATGGAACTTTATATACAGGAGAAGTAAAACTTGTTGGTTTTGATGTTGCTAAAGATATAGCAATATTAAAAATAAATAAAAATACACCTAATTATTCTAAAATTGCCAATTATGCTGAAATAAAAAAAGACAGTGATGTTATAACAATTTCTTCACCAAATGCAAAATTAAATGTAGTAACATACGGTAAAGTAACTGACTTTGATAAAAATAATATTTGTTTTTCAGCAAAAATTGAAAATGGTAGCAGTGGCGGAGCACTTTTCGATAAAAATGGAAAATTATTAGGAATTACAACTGCTTCAACGAAAGACGAAAAATCATTTTTTGCAATTCCTGCATACTTCATAAATGAAGTTTCCTTAAATAAAAATTTAGATGTATCTAAAGCGGGATTATATACAAATACATCTTATCCAGTATATGGTATATATACGAAACAAAAAAATAATAATTCAGTGGATATTTGTTTTGGAAGAGTTTTGGGTGCTGATTATTACAAACTTTATGAAAGTGATTCATTAGATGGTGTTTATAAAGATTGTATAAATCCAGGAAACGGAAAAAATAAGTGGACATGGGGATTTCCAGAAAGTATAAATGTTTCAAACGTAGGTAAGAGAACATATTTTGTTTTGTCAGCTGTAAAAAATGGTGTTGAATCAAAATGGAGTGAACCTTTCTATATAAATTAAATAAAAATTTTTTCGTATTAATTTTGAATAAAATCTGTTTTTCCGTAAATAATACTATTGTGGTAAACAAAGAGAGAAATTTATAAAACCAGAAATTTTACCAAGCTTTATAATTAAATATTAATAAATATTTTTTAAATGAAGTAGTAACACTGTAAAAAAGTAGAAGCAAAAAGTAAACTTATGTTTAAAAGATTAATTTGAAAAAAGTAAACTTATTGTGTAAAAGTAAACTTAATGCAGGTAACAACAAAATTGTTTAAAATTTCTTAGGCCGTTTTAAAAAGCGGGAATTAAAAAAAGGTCTTTAAGAGAGGCTCTTATTCAAATCTTTCTTTGTTTACCTAATTTTTATTTATTTTAGGAGGAACGCATAATGAACTGTAATTGTACACCAAATAAATCAATCAAATGTGATGTTACTAACTGTGCACACCACTGTGGAACAGAAGACTATTGTTCTTTAAGCTGTGTTCATATCGGAACACATGAAGCAAATCCTACTTTAGACCAGTGTACAGACTGTAAATCCTTCAAAAAAAGATAAAAAATAATTTTTTTACCGCAGATTATTTCTGCGGTTTTTTATATTTTAAACTTATTTAATTTAGAAAAAAAGACGAGACAAATTGTCTCGTCTTACTTTAATTTTTATTCCAAATCATTATAAGTTCTTTAGCATTGTTATCTGTGTCAAAAGAATGTTCTTTAATTATAAAACCTTCACGAATATAAAAATTAATAGCATTTTTATTTAATTCATATACATTTAAACAAAGAGATTTATAAAGAGATTTAGCTTTTGTAATAAGATTATGTCCTATTCCTTGTGATTGAAATTTTGAATCCACAAATATTCCTTCTATCTTACCATTATTTATTCCAATAAAACCTAATATATCTTCATCTTTTTCATAAACATATATATCAGAATCAGGAATTAAATCTTTTACAATATCAAAATTTGATATCCAATAGTTTTTATCAATGAAAGAATGTGCTTCTATGTTTACATTAAGCCAAATATCAAGTATTCTGTTTAAATCGCTTGGTTTTTGTTTTCGAATCATAATTATTAAAGTACAATATTAAAGTGTTTTTTAAGAAGTGCATTAAATTCTTCTTTATCTTTAATAGGTGTAACAGTTTTTTCTCCATCAATAGTTTCTATAAATTTATGTTCTGTGATAGTAACTCTTCTGTTACCCTTTGCAAGAGAACAAATAATTCCTTTTGTAAATATGAAACTTGGAGATGTTTCAAACTCTCTGCATCTTGGTAAGAATTCATCGATAACACGTGGTGTTGGGAAAGCATAAATTTTAAAAGTTCTGCTTCCATCTTCTTCAAACTGGAATAAGTGCATGTTGTCTTTTATTTTAATAAATGCATAATTTCTCTTAGTATCAGACTGAACAACATCAGGAATAAATTTTATAGGAACATAACAGCCATTTCCACCTAAAGCTACGTCTACATACCAAGGTTCTTCAAGGTTTACAACTAAAATTATGTGGTCAAATTCACTACCACTGTCAGGTACAAAAGCTGATAAAATTGTAACATCGTAACCAATTTCTCTTAATACACAACATAAGAGGTAATTTATTTCGTAACAAATACCACCTCTATTTCTTTTTACAATTTTATCCCATAAGTCATCTTTATCTAAACTTATTGGGGTTTTAGTAATCATAATATCAAGATTTTCAAAAGGTATACTTTCAAAACAGTTTGTATGTATTTTTTTAAGTGTTTCAAGGTCAGGATTTATTTCTCCTTCGTTTATACCTATTCGATTTAAAAACCCTCTTACAAATTCGCTGCAATCTTGTATTTTCATAAATTCTCCCCCCTGAAAATATATAAAGTATATGTATATCGTATATAATTTTATATTATATGAATATTTAATTAATAGTGAAAAATGCACACTTTTAGTTCTTGTGATAATATTTTTTTAAATTATTTAATTTGATAAAGTTATAAATTGTGAAAGTTTTTAATAATAAATAAAAAATTAAGAATTTATTAATTTTAAAAATCTTTGTTTAAAAAATAAAATTTGTTTGATATAATTAATATAACTATTATTGAGATTATTTGCTATATTTTTATAGAAAGATAAATTTTGGAGGTAAGATTTATGAAGAAACAAATAACTGCTTTACTTATTTCTACTATGCTTTTTTCATCAATTCCTGTATCGGCTTTTGCAGCAACAGAAAACCGTATTTCAAAAGAAGTAATTCTTGTACCTAATGGATACGAATTTACAACATCTACAGCTCCTGATCTTGTAATTGCTGCAAGTGAAGATCATACAGAAAATTTTAAATTTACTGTTACTTTAGAAAATGCTGTTTGGAAAGATGAAGGTCAAACTTATCCTGAAGGCATAACTTGTGAAAAATTTACATCAACAACTCGTGTATTCTCTGTAGATGTTTCTAAGTTTGACGCTGTTAATAAAGATATAAGAATTCCTTTATTATGTGAACTTGATGGTAATGGTGAAGTATATGCTGTTGTTGATGGACTTGATTCTACTGTATCAAATGGAAAATACTGCTTTGCAAAGGGTATTTCCGGAAACATTGAAGTAACTGCATCACAGTATTCAAAGATAGGTTTTGAACAAAAAATTAAAGAAGTTATAATTGAAGATAATACATCTGTTGCTTACAAATACGGTGATAAAATTGAGCTTGAACTTTCAAACGGATTTGTTTTTGCAAATAATATTGCTGTTTCCGGAAGTGGTAAATATAGTGGCGTTGTTAACTTTGAAAAAGATTCAACTAATAAATCTAAAGCATCAATAAATATTGTTAGCTCAACAAAGGGTGGAATTGGTAAAATTGTTATAAATGATTTGCTTATTCAGTCAACACAAACTTCAAAACAAGGCCCTGTAGACCTTTATGTTAAAGTTGGAAATGATAAAGTTAAAGTTAATTTAGGTTTTTACTCCACATCACCAAATACAAATAGAGCAATTACAGATGTAACTGTAGAAACAAATATAGACAAACCTTTAATTAAAGGTTATGCTGAACCAGGAAGAAAAGTTGTTGCGATTATTGATGATGTAAATGCAGGAACAACAGTCGTTGCTGATGATGGAAGTTTTACAATTAATTATTCACAGACAGGAAGAATAGGCCTTGAAGAAGGTGAACATGAACTTATTGTAGGATATTACTTAGATAGTACTTCAAACAGATCAGGAGAGGTAAAACAAACATTTACTACAACATATAAACCTGCTGTAAATACAGTTTCATTATCAATAGGAGCTTATGGATATACTGTTTCTACAGAATTGAACAATAAAGTTACAGAAAAAGGTTATGCACTTGATGCACCTGCATTTATTGATGAAAACGGAAGAACTATGCTTCCTTTAAGAGCTATTGCAAATGCTGCTGGAGTTTCTGATCAAAATATAATTTGGGATGCAGCTACACAAACAGTTACTATTTCAAAAGATTCTACAAGAATTAAACTTAAAGTTGGAGAATCAGAAATTAATGTAAATGGAAAAGTATCTCCTATGGATACAAAAGCAGTAATAGTATCTGATAGAGTATTTGTTCCTTTAAGAGCAATTCTTAATGCATTAGGTGTATCAGATGAAAACATTACATGGAATCAAGATGCTAAAAAAGTGGTTTTCAAATACTAATATGTTTTATTTCCAACAACCAATAATTATATAATACACAAAATCATCACTTCCGCATATTATAGTTATTATTCTATAAGTATGGGGAAGTGTTTTAGTTTATGGAAAAAGGATTCAGTTATGTAAGATTGCTTCATGCGGCACCTCTTGCAGAACCGGTAAATGTTTATGCTAATGATACATTAATTGCAAAAAATTTAAAATACAGAGAGTTTACAGAATATTTAAAAGTAAAACCTGAAACATATAATATTAGAGTGGTTTTGGCAAGAGACAATAAAACAACTGTTTTAGATGAAAAAGTAAGCTTTATCGAGGGACTTATATATACAGCTGCTGTTATTGAAAAAAATGAATTATCCCTTGAACTTATTACAGATACTGAAAGAGAAAAATATAAAGATAAAGCAGGGTTAAGAT
>CALWSX010000146.1 GCA_944384285.1 uncultured Lachnospiraceae bacterium | reverse complement strand
ATTATGAACTTATAAAAAATGAAATATCAATGGAAGATAAAAAATATACTTCATTTATATTTCAAGATGCCACAGAAAACAGAAAGCTTTTGTCAGAATTTGAACATAATAAAACTTTGGTATCTCTTATTTATATTGATAATTACGAAGAACTTACTTCAACGGAAGACGAAACAGCATTACCTTTGCTTACAGCAATGATAGATAGAAAACTTAATAATCTTGCAAAAAATGTAAATGGTATTATAAAAAAATTTGAAAAAGATAGATATATTTTCATTTTTGCAAATGAATATCTTCAAAAGATTCAGGATTCAAAATTTGAAATTCTTAATGAAGTACGTGAAATAAGTGTTGGGAATATGATACCTGTAACTTTAAGTATTGGTGTAGGAAAAGGAAAAGATACTTTAAGCGAAGCGTTTTTAAATGCTAAAGCAGCTATTGACCTTGCGCTTGGTCGAGGTGGAGATCAGGCCATTATTAAAGACGGCGAAAAATATTTAATGTTCGGTGGAAAAAGCAGTGAAATATCGCATAATTCAAGAATAAGAGCAAGAGTTAAGGCTGATGCTCTTTCTGAAATAATAGCGGATTCAGACAGAGTTTTTGTAATGGGGCATGTTAATGCTGATTTTGACTGCTTTGGTGCGGCTATAGGTATTTCAAAAATTTCTACAGTTTATGGAAGAGATTGTCACATAATTCTTAACGAAGTATCAAGTGGTATAAAGAGTATATATGAGGCTATAAAAGAAAATGACAAAGAAATTTTTTCACGAATTATAAATACTGAACAGGCAGAAAAAATATTCACAGATAAAAGCTTGCTTGTTATAGTTGATACACATAGGTCAAGTCTTGTAGAGTCAAAACCAATACTTGAAAAGGCTCATCAAATAGTAATCATAGACCATCACAGAAAAAACACAGACTATATAGACAGAGCAGTTTTAAGCTATCATGAACCATATGCTTCTTCAACTTGTGAGCTTGTAACAGAGATATTGCAGTATATAGGCAGACGAGTAAAACTAAAACAAATGGAAGCAGATGCACTTCTTTCCGGTATTATGGTAGATACTAAAAACTTTTCTGTAAAAGCAGGAACTATAACTTTTGAAGCGGCAGCATATTTAAAAAGAAATGGTGCCGACAGTATGAGAATAAAAAAATTATTCCAAAACGATTTATCTATGCTTAAAGTTAAAGCAAAAGCAATAAATGAAGCAGAAATTATTCATCAAAATATGGCTCTTACAGTTGCAGAAGAATGTGGAGTTGATTCTTTTGTAGTTGCGGCACAGACAGCAGATGAACTTCTTAATGTAAAAGGTATAACAGCATCATTTGTTCTTTGCAAATATGATGGCATAATAAATATAAGTGCAAGAAGCTATGGAGATCTCAATGTCCAAAGAATACTAGAAAAACTTGGAGGAGGGGGTCACCAGACTGTTTCTGGTGCACAAATACAAAACACATCGATAGACGAAGCCAAAAATATGCTTAAAAAAGCATTGGAAGAATATTTAGAGGAGGTTAACTAACATGAAAATTATTTTACTTCAGGACGTTAAAAGCGTGGGGAAAAAGGGAGACCTTGTAAATGCTAGCGAAGGATATGCTAAAAATTTCTTGATACCTAAAAAATTAGGTGTTGAAGCTAATAAAGCCAATATGGCAGAATACGAAGCAAGAAAAAAAGCTGAAGCAAAAAGAGAAAAAGAAGAATATGAAGAAGCTTTGGCACTTGGTGAAAAATTAAAAGAAGTTACAGTTATAGTTGGTGTAAAAGCTGGAGAAAACGGAAAAGTTTTCGGTTCTGTAACAAATAAAGAAATTGCAACAGCTCTTTTTAATCAGACACATATTGATATAGATAGAAAGAAAATCTCTGTAACAGACCCTATCAAAAATGTAGGAGAAAATAAAGTTACTGTAAAAGTTCATCCTAAAGTATCTGTAGACCTTAAAATAAATGTAAAAGCCGTATAATTATTTTTTTAAAATGCCGGGAGTATCAAAATGGAAGAAAATAAAGATGTAAATATTGATTATCAAAAACCTATGCCGCATGACTCAGATGCTGAAAAAGCGGTTTTAGGATCAGCATTTATTGATAAAGATGCAATTTTTGAAATTGTGGACTCTTTAAAATCAGAAGATTTTTATAGAGCTGAACACAGGTCTATTTTTGATGCCATGGTTATGCTTTTTTCAGAAGGAAAGCAGATAGATATTATAACAGTTAAAAGTAAACTTGAACAAATGGGTGTATTTAATGAGATTGGTGGACTTCCTTATCTTGCCGACATTGCAACATTTGTATCAAGTGCAGTAAATATAAAAAATTACATAGAAATTGTAAATAAAAATTCTGTATTAAGAAAGCTTATAAGGGCCTCTGCTGATATATCCCAGTTAAGCTATGATGCAAAAGAAGATATTTCTACAATTCTTGATAAAGCAGAAAAAGCCATATTTGATATATCTGAAAACAAAAGTAATGAAAACTTTACCCATGTAAGAGATATCACTGTTGATGCTTTTAATGTAATAGAAAAGATATATACTTCTAAAGAAAAAATAACAGGTATTGCTACAGGCTTTGTTGATTTTGATTATAAAACAGCAGGACTTCAAAAATCAGACTTAGTACTTCTTGCAGCAAGACCTTCTATGGGGAAAACAGCATTTGCGCTTAATATTGCGCAAAATGCAGCTATAAGAGGAGGAGTTCCTACTGCAATTTTTAGTTTAGAAATGTCAAAAGAACAGTTAGTAAATCGTATGCTTTGTTCTGAGTCCATGGTTGATTCGCAAAATTTCAGAACGGGGAATTTAACTGATAACGACTGGGAAAAACTTATAGAGGCTTTAGGACCTTTATCTCAAGCCCCTATTTATATAGATGATACACCAGGTATAACTCCTATGGAAATGCGAGCAAAATGCAGGAAATTAAAACTTGAAAAAGGCTTAGGTCTTATTCTTATTGATTATTTACAGCTTATGAGCAGTAATAATAAGTCTTCTTCAAGACAGCAGGAAATATCAGATATTTCAAGGTCACTTAAAGCTATTGCAAGAGAAATGGACTGTCCTGTTGTTGCTCTTTCGCAGTTAAGTCGTGCCTGTGAACAAAGAGCAGACCACAGACCAATGCTTTCAGACTTAAGAGAGTCTGGCGCTATTGAACAGGACGCAGACGTAGTTGCATTTCTTTACAGAGACGAATATTATTTCCCAGAAAGTGAGAAAAAAGGTATGGCTGAGCTTATTATAGCAAAGCAAAGAAACGGCCCAACAGGAACGGTTGATTTAACATGGCTTGAAAGATATACTCGCTTTGGGAATGCTTTAAAAAATCAATATTAAAATAAAAGAGGCGGAAGTTAATGAAAAAAATTGTTGGCATTTGTTCTGATTATGATTATAAAAACGATTGCTATAAAATAAATTCGCAATATGTTGATATATTTAATTCATTAGATATAATACCATTCATACTTCCGCCGAAAATGAATCCCGAAGATGTTTTAGATGTAGTCGACGGGATTTTGTTTTCTGGCGGAGTAGACATAAATCCATATATTTATGGTGAAGATCCACATAAAAATATAGGGGAAATTAACCCTGTAAGAGATGAGTTTGAAACAAAATTATGCGAGATTGCTTTAAAAAAAGACATTCCTATTTTATGTATTTGCAGAGGAATGCAGCTTTTGTCAGCAATTATGGGAGAAACGCTTATACAGGATATCAATTCTGAAGTAAAAGACGCAATAAAACATGTCCAAATTGCACCTAAAAGTTTTCCATCTCACTTAGTTCATATAAAAAAGAATACGTTGCTTTAAAAAAAATAAAAAAAAGAAAGTATTTTTGTAAATTCTTATCATCATCAGGCTATAAGAGGAGCTGTGGAAAAAGATTTAATTGTTTCGGCACATGCCAAAGATGGAATTATTGAGGCAATAGAAGTTAAAGGTAAAAAATTTGTATTAGGATTACAATGGCATCCTGAACATTTAGAAAATGGAAAACTCATATTTAAAGCATTTGCAGATGATATTAAGAAAGGTAGTGAATAATGAGCGTTTTTTTAACAAAGATAGTAGCGAAGATAGTAGAAAGTGGAATGAATATTTTAAATTGCATAGTAATTTATATATTATGCGTTATAGCAATTAAAATTTCAAAACGCATTATTAAAAGATTTTTTACGTTAAGATTATCAAAAAGCCATACTATTATGGACGAAAGAAAAGCAAACACAATGATTTCTGTAACTTCCAGTATTGTGAAATATGTGTTTTATTTTATAGCAATTTGTGCTATGCTTACAGTTTTTGATATTGATGTAAGGTCTATAATAGCAGTTGCCGGAATTGGTTCTATTGCTGTAGGTTTTGGGGCACAAAGTCTTGTAAAAGATTTTATAACAGGATTTTTTATTCTTTTTGAAGACCAATACGCAATAGGTGATTACGTTACTATTTCAGGGAATACAGGATATGTTGAAGGCATTAGTATGCGTCTTACAAAAGTACGTTCAATAGATGGAAAACTTCATCTTATACCTAATGGAAATGTTTCCACAGTTACAAATATGAGCAAAGGTTATATGAATGCAATTATAAAAGTGGGTATTGCATACGAAGAAAATGTGGACAGAGCTATAAAAGTTTTAAAAGATGAAATGTCTATAGTTTATAAAGAACTTGAAGGCTTAAGAAAAGAGCCGGCAGTTTTGGGGGTTTCTGCCTTAAGTGATTCAGCTGTAACAATAACTATTGTTGCAGAATGTGAAATTGGGTATAACTTTGTAAATGAAAGAGAGATTTTAAGAAGAATTAAGATAAGATTTGATAAAGAAGATATTTCAATTCCTTATCCACAGACAACAGTACATGTAAAAAATCAGTAATTTTTTCATACATAGGGAGGCTTAATAATGTTTAAAAAGTACTTTGCAGTTTTATTGTCTGTAATTATGCTTGTTACATCTGTTCCATATACCATATTTGCAGGTGATGACAATATAACTGTAACAATTTCTTTTGATACTCGTTCTGTAGCAGAAGATGACCTTATGGTTATGCCTGCTATTCCTGAAAAGACTGTAGAAATACCTAAAGATTCTACTGTAAAAGATGTTTTTGATAAACTTGTACAGGATACAGAAGGAACAAGTGATCCTTTTACTTATGTTGGAGATACATATATAACAGATATCTGCGGATATGGGGATATAAATGAGTTATGCGATTCATTAGGTATTTTTGACAGAAATTTTAATTATCCGGGTTGGGTTTATTATGTAAATGATGTAATGCCTGAAGTAGGTTTTAATGAGCATCAGGTATCTGATGGGGATAACATCAGATTTAAATATTCTGTATATTATGGCCTTGTTGAAACAAATGTATGGGGAAGCGTTGACGAAGCATTTCTTAATGCTTATGACAAACTTAGAGAAACACTTGAAAGTGTTGAAAATGATGAAAATTCCGATTTAATAAAACAAACAGACGCTTATAATTCATCAAAATCTTTATATGATGGATATGCTGACACATATGGAGGATTCTGGCTCCAATTTTTTGGAGAAAAAGGAATTGCAATATCAAATGAAACAGAAGAAATAAATAACAAAATACAACTTTTGGAAAAAGTTATTGAAAATGGAGGAGTTGAAGTTTCTGCTCCTACAAAGATTATTTTACCATCAGAAACAGTAGAAATTCCTCAAAATCAACAGTATAAGATTTCTCCTGAAACAGAACCGGAAAATGCATCAAAAGAGTTCGATTTTATGCCTATATTCGGTGATGAAAACTTTACCATCTCTGAAGATGGTGTGATTACTCCTATTAATAAAGCATCTTTATGTATGGTTACAGTTTCATCAAAATTAGATAAAGGTGTAAATGCAGTATTTAGGTTTAAAATAGTAGATCCTGTTGATGAAGGGGACAAGCCTTTTGTTCCTGATCCTGTAGAAAGTAACGTTCCTGACGATTTTGAAAATGATTTATGGCTTACACATGACTTTTATGATGTAAATAATGGAGACACTGTAAAAATATATCCAAGACGTGTTCCTCAAATAGTGAAAGATGCTGTTAATAATGATGTAGTTCGTCCGGATTTCAATTTTGAACTTGTTTATGGAGACAGCATTGTTTTAGATACAGAAAAAGGTGACTTTGCAGAAGCTTTAGCAGTAAAAAAAGGTGTAAGTATTGTAAAAGTAAGCTATGATGAAGTTTCTGTAAATGGTATTTCATATGGCAAAACCTCAGAAATAAACGAAGCTTATTGTATTATTTCAGTTGATGCAGATAAAGAGATTGATTTATCTGTAGATGTGCCTTATACATCTTATGATACAATTTACTTTAATTATGGTGATACAGTAGATGTACCTATTACAGTTACATCAGACAATGCAGAAAAAATTACTGTTAATTTAAATGGTGAAGAAGTAAATTCAGACGGAAACGAAGAATATATTTTACCTCTTGAAAACAGAAATAATATTTTAGAAATTAAGGCTGAAAAAGAGGGAAAAACAAATTATTTTTACAAAACTATTGATGCAAGAAAAATAGATATAAATATTGTTAATGAACGTTATCCGGGTGTTCCTTTAGCTGTTGGTGACACAGCTGTAATAAGCTTCAAAGGAATTACTATGCCTGTTTA
>CALWSX010000145.1 GCA_944384285.1 uncultured Lachnospiraceae bacterium | reverse complement strand
ACGAGCTTTTGGTTGTATGAGGAGAAAATTTATGGATTACGCCTCCTTTCTTTGTTGACTATGGAAACAACATTTATTTTGGAAATAACTGCGAAGTAAATATGAACTGTACTTTTTTAGATGATAACAAAATTATTATTGGAGATAATGCTTTGATAGCACCTAATGTACAAATTTATACTGCCTTTCATCCAACCTCTGCGTCTGAGAGATTTTGTGACCTGTCAGAAGATGGAAAGTTCAAATTTTGTAAAACTCAAACAGCTCCTGTTATAATTGGAGATAATGTGTGGATTGGAGGAGGGGTTATTATTCTTCCGGGTGTTATTATAGGAGATAATGTTGTGATAGGTGCCGGAAGCGTAGTTACAAAAGATTTGCCTAATAATGTAATTGCTTTTGGCAATCCTTGCAGAATAATAAGAGAAAATAAATAACAAATATATGTGTTTTAGAATTTTGGGTTTATAAAATTTTAGTTGACAAAAGTATTTTGTTGTGATAGCATAAATTAAACTTAATAAGTTGCCTTAAACCTGTGATAAGGAGATAAAGCTAAAGATTAAGAGCTTAC
The DNA here is from genome assembly GCA_944384285.1 of uncultured Lachnospiraceae bacterium. GTDB lineage: Bacteria > Bacillota > Clostridia > Lachnospirales > Anaerotignaceae > CALWSX01. Next base: position 6,189 of record CALWSX010000145.1, on the reverse strand, counting down.
AGAGAGTCGTGATGGTGGAAATCGATAGTATTCGCTTTGGCAAATGGACCTTTGAGGGTGTAATGAAAAGACTTTTCGTCTTAGTATCTTACAACGCAGAGCCTGCGTTATGGGCTGGAAATGTGTTGGCATTTCTTTAAGAGTGGGCGTATTTTACGCCAATCAAGGTGGCACCGCAGATATATTTTCTGTCCTTGTTATACTAAATGTTTAGTATAATAACGGCAGTTTTTTTTTACCTTGTTTATCTTAAGATTTTCCAAATCATCTCCGATACTTGTCATAATTATTATTTATTTTTTGGGAGGTTTTGTTTATGAAAAAATTTATGGTTTTACTTACATCTTTAGTACTTACATTTTCTCTTGCGGCTTGCGGCGGAGATACAAAAGAAGCTACAGAAAATACAGAGAATACATCTGAAAGCACAACAACAAATAATGGTGAAGAAATAAATGTTGGTATTATGCAGATATCAGAACATCCTTCACTTGATGAAATACGTGCGGCTATTGAAACTGAACTTAAAAATTCAGGTTTAAATATAAATATTGATTATCAGAACGCACAGAATGATTATACAAATCTTACTTCTATTGCTGATAAATTTGTAGGTGATCAAAAAGATATGATAATTGCTATTGCAACACCTACAGCACAGGCAGCACAGGCTGCAACAAGCGATATTCCTATTGTATATGCTGCTGTAACTGATCCTATTTCAGCAGGTCTTGATGGTGAAAATATAACTGGAACATCAGATGCTATTCCAGTTGATAAAATTTTTGAACTTATGAATAATTTAACACCTGGAGTTAAAAACCTCGGTATGGTTTATAATACAGGCGAAGCAAATTCACTTGCTGTTATAGAAGATGCAAAAGATTATTGTGACCTTAATGGTATTACAGTTGTAGAATCAACAATCACAAATTCTTCAGAACTTGCACAGGCTGCTCAAAATCTTGTTGGAAAAGTAGACGCTATTTTCACACCTATTGATAATACAGTAGCAGAGGCTATGCCTGTACTTGCTGATGTTGCAAAAGAAAATAAAATTCCTATTTACACAGGTGCAGACTCACTTGTAAAAGATGGTGGTTTTGCAACAGTTGGTGTTAATTACACAAATTTAGGAACAGAAACTGGTAAAATTGCAGTTGAAGTGTTAAACGGAAAAGTACCTTCAGAAATTCCATACAAAGTTTTAGATGACCTCAATGTTGTAATTAATGAAACTACAGCTGAAGCTTGCGGAATAGAAATTCCTGAAGATATTAAATCAACAGCTACATTAGTAAAATAATTTATTAGATAATTTTTGTCCCCGAGCAATTTTTGTTCGGGGAGAATATTTTGGAGGTAATTAAAGTGATAAGCTTGGTTGCGTTTATAGGGGCTTTGGAGCTTGGTTTCGGATATGCTCTTATGGCTTTAGGACTTTTTATATCATTTCGAATACTTGATATTGCGGACCTTACAGTTGACAGTTCTTTTACTACAGGTGCGGCTGTTTGTGCGGTTGTAACAGTTGCCGGTCACCCATTTTTAGCTCTTATTTGTGCTATGATTGCGGGAGTTTTGGCAGGTGGAATAACAGCGTTTTTACATACAAAGATGAAAATTCAGGCAATTCTTGCTGGTATTTTATCAATGACAGGACTTTATTCCATTAACTTAAGAATTATGTCCGGAAAACCAAATATATCTCTTGCAAGAGTTGATACTATTTTTACACTTGGTGATGAGGTTTTCGGAAAACAATATTCTGCCCTTATAATTACTTTTATAATTGCTTTAATAATGGGTGCTTTTATAATTTTCTTCCTTGGCACAAGACTTGGACGCTCTGTACGTGCGACAGGAGACAATGAAATTATGGTTCGCTCATCTTCAATAAACTCAAATATGACAAAGACAATAGGTATCTGTATTGCAAATATGCTTGTTGCATTATCAGGAGCTATAATCTGTCAGTCTCAGAAATTTGTTGATATAAAAATGGGTATCGGTGTTGTTGTAATCGGTCTTGCTTCAATTATTACAGGCGAAGTTATATTCGGTAAAAAAAGTATAAAAAGACATGTTATTGCAGTAATTTTAGGTTCTGTTGTATATAGAATTATAATTGCGTTTGTACTTAATTTTGGTATAAATCAGTCCGATTTAAAACTTCTTTCAGCAGTTATAGTAGGAATTGCAATTTCTTATCCTACAATTAAAAATTCTTTGAAAGGGGGACGTCGCCGTGCTTAAAATAGAAAACGTAAAAAAGACATTCGGTAAAGGTACAATAAATGAAAAAACAGCTATAGACGGTATAAATCTTCATCTTGAAAAAGGTGATTTTGTAACAGTTATTGGCGGTAACGGTGCCGGAAAATCTACTCTTTTTGGGGCTATTGCCGGAAGTTTTATTTGTGATGAGGGAAATATTATACTTGATAACGAAGATATTACTTTCCAGAAAGAATATAAAAGAGCAAGATATATAGGTAGACTTTTCCAAGATCCTTTATGGGGTACTGCGCCTAATATGACTATTGAGGAAAATCTTTCTCTTGCAATGAAAGGCGGAGCTATAAGCTTAAGATACGGTATAAGAAAAAAAGAAGTTGAACTTTTTAAAGAAAAACTTTCTCTTTTAGGCTTGGGACTTGAAGACAGACTTAAAACAAAAGTTGGACTTCTTTCCGGAGGTCAAAGACAGGCCGTTACTCTCTTAATGTCTACTATAGTTACTCCTAAACTTCTTTTGCTTGATGAGCATACAGCGGCTTTGGACCCGGGCACTGCTGATAAGGTTTTGGATATTACTAAAAAAATAGTGTCAGAAAATAACATTACAACAATGATGATAACTCATAATATTGATTCCGCATTAAGACTTGGAAACAGAACTATTATGATGAATAACGGTAAAATTGTAATGGATTTAAAAGGAAAAGAAAGAGATGAAATGACAACTGAAAAAATCATAGAGATGTTTGGGGTAAAAACCGACCGTATGGTTTTAAAGCAGTAATTAAAATAATAATTAAAATAGTTAACGGGTGAAAATATGAAAAATAAAAAAATTCTTCTTTTTGATCTTGATGGTACAATTTTAAATACTTTTGAGGGACTTTATGAAACTTTTTCCTATGCTTGTAATAAAGCTGGTTTAATAATGCCAAACAGAGAGGATTTTAATCTTTGTATAGGTCCTCCTTTGGAATATTCTTTTAAAAGACTTTATAATCTTCCTGACGAAAGAATAACTGAAATTGTGTCTGATTTCAGACAAAAATATAATAAAGAGGGTATTTATAATTGTGCTTTGTACGATGGAATTGCTGACGTTTTAAGAACTCTTAAGGATAACGGCAAAAAAATCTGTCTTGCAACATCAAAACCTGAGCCTTTTGCCAATCTTTTAATGGAACATCATAAAATTAACGATGTATTCTCGTTTATAGGTGGAAGTGATTTTGAACAAATAAGAAATACCAAACAGAAAGTAATAGAACATGTTTTTAAACATGAAAATATAACTAATTTAGATGATGTAGTTATGATAGGCGATACAAAATATGATATTATAGGCGCAAAAAATATGAATATATCATCAATAGGAGTTTTATATGGATTTGGGACAAAAGATGAAATAGCAGACGCTGATAAAATTGTGAGAACACCTAAAGAACTTCTTGATGTTTTAATTTAAGGAGGATTTTATTTTATGAAATGTCCGGTTTGTCAAAATGAAATGATAGAAGGCGGTCTTTTTGTTGATGGTGTTCTTGTAAGATGGGTCCCTTTGGATACATATAATAAAAAGGGTATAGGCGGACTTGTATATACCGGAAATAAAGTTTTAGAAGGAAAAACCAATCACATTATAAATAAAACAAAAATTCCTAACGCATATTATTGTGAAAACTGCAATAAAGTTGTTGGTATTTTTGATATATCAGAATAATATAAAAAGGCGGAAAATTTTCCGCCTTTATTTTTTATATACAGTTTATCAGTATTATATATCCAATGAATAAAAATAAGGTCCACATTGTTCTTTTTCGTGCGTAATAACATAGGTCCATTTGTTTATAGGGTCAAATAAATAAATATCGTCGTCCATATCGAAATCGCCTGATTTTAAAAGAGAGGCTTTATTTATTTTAAATGCCTCATTTTTGTTTTGGTAGAAGGCATAAACTTCTTTTTTTCTGCATTTATTAAACGCTTGCCTTGCATCATCTTTTTCTAAGGCGTTGAGCACTTTGTAGCTGAATACGTGCCATCTGTAATCATCAAAAAATATATTTTTTTTGGTTTCTTTCGATATATTTTTAGTAAATAGATTTGTCCATTTGGTTTTTATGATAGCAGGTTTTTCGATAAAGCTGAAAGAAATGCCTTTTTCAAAAAGTTTTTTTCTTTTCTGTAAAAATTCATATTCAAAAACATGTTCGTTATATTCGTTTATTTTATCAATTATTTCACCAAGCAAATCAAGCCGAAAAGTTTTTTCTTCTGTGTCATTTAGCTCATCTATTGTCTTATGCTCTGAATAAAAATCAATTAAATTTAATTTAAGCAATAAAAAACACCACCTGTAAAAGTATATTTATATTTTATCACTCTTAAAATATGTTTTCAACAATGCATAAATAATAAAAAAGGTATCGATTTTAATAATCGATACCTGAAAATTTTATTATCTTAATACACGTCTTGCAGTTACGTATGATTTATTGCTGTAATCTTCATTGAGGTTTGAAATAATAACTCCAGATGTAGCACCTGATGAAGAATGTATGTAATCGCCGTTTCCAATATATATACCAACATGTGAAATACCGCCGCTGCCGTAAGCGTTAAAGAATACAAGATCTCCGGCCTGGAGGTTTGCTCTTTCAACAGGTACACCGTTGTTTACCATTTGGTAAGATGATCTGTTAAGAGTAATTCCGAAGTTTTTATATACAGAATATACAAAACCTGAACAGTCAACGCCTTTTGTTAAATTAGTTCCACCCCAAACGTAAGGTGTTCCTAAAAACTGTTTAGCGTAAGCAACAACTGAATCACCTTTTCCACTTGCTGAAGATCTAGAAGGTTTTTCGCCTGTACGTACATTAACAAATTCTTTGCTTACATATCCTGTAACACCTGCATCTGATTTGATTTTAATCCATTCAGATCCAGCTTCAACAACATCAACAACTTCTCCTGAATAAAGTTTTCCAACTATTGCAGATGATGTATTAGGTTGCTGTCTTACATTTAATGAAGTTTGTGAAGTAACAATAGCGTATGTAGAAACAACTGCTTTAGTTGCTGCAGGAAGGGTAGCGTCAACATTAGGAACAAGAGCTGCCATATCTGTAGATATGTATTCTTTTGCTACAAAGCCTGTCGCACCGGAAGCAGATGATACTCTGTAGAAATTACCATTTTTTCCTGTGATAGATACCTTGTCAAATCCGTTTAAAGAGCCTATAACAGCAGAGTTTGTACTTGGAGCTTGACGTAAGTTTACATTATTACCTACACAAGTTCCGTCTATTGTGTTTACTTTTACGTAGTCACTTACAATAAATCCTGTCTGTCCATTAACTGTTACATTATACCAGTTGTTAGATACAGAATTGATTGTAACAGGTACGTTTGCATTGAAAGTAGAAACAACAGCGGCATTAGTACCGGCCTGTGAACGCATATTTACATTATTACCGGATATAACACCTTGAGCTTGTCCAAAAACTGTCTGACTTAATAATGCAGTAAAAACTGCAGATATAGTTACTGTTTTTATAAGTTGTTTTTTAAAGTTCAATTTTCTTCATCCTCCGAGCTTTTTATCTTTGGAATAACATCTTCAAAAAATTTACATTTAAGTTGCAAACAAAATATTAAATTTATATTACAAAATTTATTATAACCAAAAACGCCATAATTGTCAATAAAATAATCAAAAAAACTTAACAATTCCGTAACAATTAGTCATATCGAACTCAAAATAAAATAAAAAAAGGGCTAAAAAAGCCCTAAAATACGTGGTTTTATAATTTTAAATTTTTAAAATCAGTTGTTACAAATAATTACAAAAAATTGGTATTGAACATATATATTTTCCAACTTATGAATCATTAGTAAATATTTTGAAAGAAATTTGTAAAAATTTTCCAGATGGAGTCGGATAAT
>CALWSX010000144.1 GCA_944384285.1 uncultured Lachnospiraceae bacterium | reverse complement strand
AATTTAAATGCTCCTATTGAAGTAGTTGTAAGCGATAACTCAGTTAAAAGATACAGACGACTTGTAATGGGCTTTGTACCTGATGAACAAAACAAACAAAAAATATCTTCCGATTTCTTATCAGCAGTTGAAAGTGCCCTTGAAAATGAAAAAGAAACCATACCATTTGAAGATATAAAAATTGCATATCTTTCAAATGGTTCAAACTGCGAATTAAAATGGTTTGTTAAATCGGATAACAAGACTTATATTTCAGATATTAATCAAAATAAATAATGAGGAAAATATTATGGATTGGAAAAAAGCTAAAAAAATAATGATTTCCATTCTTGTTATTTTAAATATCGGTTTGTTGTATCTTAATTTTAAAACCGTTTCAAAATACCATGTTAACCCACAGAGAGAAAAAGAAATAAGCGAAATTCTTTCTAAAAACGGTATTGGACTATATACCGAGCTTATATCATCTTCACCTCCTATGCGCTCTCTTTCCGTTAAAAGTAACAAAACAGATACTTCAGAACTAAAAACGATATTTTTTAATGAAAATGAGAATGTAAAAATATCAGTTCTTTTTGACAAAACTATACTTTCAAGCGATACTAAACTTCTTACAATAGAAGGTGATTTAACATCTTTTGTTTCTTTTGAGGGTATATATCCTCCTTCTGTTATGTCTTATGCTGAAGCAAAAAAATCTGTAGATAATTTTAAAAACAAAAGTACTTTTTTTGATAAATATAAAATTGAAAATGTTACAAAAACAGATACGGGATATATTTTTCAATATTTTGAGGAATTTGATAAACACAAAGTATTTGGAAGTTATGCAAAATTTCATGTCACAGAAAAAGGTATAGAACAAATAGAAATTACAAATTATAATATTGAAGGATATACTGGTGACAAAAATAATATTTTTGCTTGTGATGAGGCTCTTTTGACTTTCCTTAAAGAAGTAAAAGATAATTCAAAAAGCGGTATTTTTATAGAAAAAATTGAGCTTGGATACGATTTTACAGGTTCAGGCACAATTTCAAAAGACAGTATTTTAAAACTTGAACCTTGTTATTATATCTATGTATCAAATTCAGATACGCCTTATATAATAAATGCATACACAAATAAAATGATTAAATAAAATTGTATTTTTATCTGGTATCTAAATTACATTTTATTAATTAGTGTTTTTTAAAACGGTCAAATAATTTGACCGTTTTTTAATATATAAAAATTCTTTACTTTAAAAATACTATAATTTTTTTAAATAATATGTTAAAATTTTAAATAAAGTATAGTATAATATTAAAAGTACAGTCTTTAAAACAATACTTACAGTTTATATATAAATGACCAAAAGATTGGAGAATTTTTATGAAATACGGAATTATAGGAAATAAAAAGAATATCTTTAATGTAGGGATTAAAAACTGTGAATACATTAATATTCCTTTGGAACAATTCCCTGACTTTTTAAAAAAGAAAAATTTTGAGGCTTTAAACCTTACTGGAAAATTTCGCCATGAGGCTATAAAGCTTGTTGACAGCTTTGATGAATCAGCAAAAATTACAAATATTATTGACACTATTATTAACAGAGACGGAAAATTAATTGGGTATAACTCAAGATATTTTTCATTCTTAAATTTTGTTAAACAAAACAATATTATCACAAAAAATGATAAGGTACTTATATTTGGATTTCAAAACGTTGACATTGTAAAAGCTGTGGAGAGCCTTTGCCCTAAAGCAATTTCTCTTTCATATTCTTATGTTGTAAAAGATTTTGACGCAGATGTTGTTATAAATCTTCTTTCTTACAAAACAGATTCTACTACATCTCAAATAAATTTTAAAAAATTTAAAAACTGTAAGGCATATATCGATTTTAATATGCACTACATAAGAACCCTTGAAGAACTTAATGCTACAGAAAATGGTATAAAAGTTTACTCAGGCGGTTATGTGTTTGCTCATAAAATATATGATACACTTAATCTTTTCAGAGACCCTGTAGACATTAAAGACATCTACAAAAGCTACGCTTTATACAATTCAAACCTTGTGCTTATAGGCATGCCTTCAAGCGGTAAATCTTCTTTCGGTAAATATCTTGCAAATAACTTATCCAAAAAATTTATTGATATTGATGAAGAAATCGCTAAGAAAATCCAAATGCCTGTACATGTTTTTATTGAACAATATGGCGAAAACACTTTCCGCGAAATAGAAAAAGTTATTATTACAGAAATATCAAACGTAAAAGATGCTGTTATAGCAACTGGCGGAGGTACAATCCTTAACAAAGAAAATATTATAAGCCTTAAGAAAAACGGCTTTATCGTATTTTTAGACAGAGCCTTAAAAGACTTAGTTCCATCTTCTGAAAGACCTCTTTCAAACAACGCTGAATTACTTGAAAAAATGTACGAAGAAAGACTTCCTTTATATGAAAAATACTCCGAAAAAACTGTTTTAAACGCAGGCGAATATAAAAGTGTTGCAGAAAATATTAAAAACGCATATTTATATTTAATTGACAACAGGGAGGTATAATTAAGTGGAGATACTTAAGTCTGTTATATACGGTATTGTGGAAGGTATTACCGAATGGCTTCCTATTTCAAGTACAGGTCATTTGATACTTTTTCAGGAGTTTATACCTTTTGCAAATGTAAGTGAAGATTTTTGGAATCTTTTTCTTGTAGTTATACAGCTTGGAGCAATTTTAGCAGTTGTAGTA
>CALWSX010000143.1 GCA_944384285.1 uncultured Lachnospiraceae bacterium | reverse complement strand
GTGAGGGATATAATTGCTCACAATGTATTATTAAAGCAGCTTGTGATAAATATTGCATACCATTTGATGAAAATATATTAAATATGAATCTTGGAGTTTATGGAGGATTTGGAGTTGGAAGTATTTGTTGTGCACTTGTAGGCGCAATACTTGCTCTTGGACTTATTTTTAAAAATGAAAATGATTTAAAACGAAAAAGAATGGAACTTATATTGTATTTTAAAAATGAATTTAGTTGTATAAATTGTTGTGCATTAAAAAAAAGCTGCGCACAAAACGGATGTTGTAACATCATTATATATAAAACAGGAGAAATGCTCGAAAAAGTTATAGAAAATAAAAATTTATAAAAAATACTCCACGCATTTATATGAGTGGAGTATTTTCGTCTTTATATTTTATGTATTCGTTTACAGTTTTAAGGTAGTTTAAAATTCCGTTGTTATCATATTTTATTAAAAATCTTTCTTCAAATTCGTTGTATGGAATATGTTTTTTTCCTCCATTTTGTGCATTAGTCCAAAGTTTTTTGAGTTTATCAAAAGGGAATATGTAATACTCTCCCAAAGCCGAAAAACATACAAGTAAAAATGAATATCCTTTCTGTTTTTCAAAGTCTTCCATAAATTTTATCTGGTGTTCATGGATATTTTGCATTGGGAGGCTTTTTTGTTTTGTTTCTTTTGCATCAAAGCATAAGGGGATACCTTGAGCAAGGCCTATATAGTCGACAGTACTCTTTTTTTCAAAAAATGCAAGAGTAATGTTTCCTGTTTCTGAGTCTTTTTTTACAGGAGTAATTGGAGTTGGAATTTTTTGTATTAAAGCAATTCCTTTTTGCCTGTATAAGTCATTAGTGAAGTTTATAAGTTCTTCAAGGGCGTTTCCTCTAAGACCTCGTGTTTTAAAATATCCCATAGTCTAAATTTCTCCTGTACATATTAAGTAAGCTTTTTTTTCAGTTTCTCTTAAAATTTCGTTTTCATTTTCCATATATTCTTTAAGTATAGAAGAAGCTTCTTTATTTTTTAAATTTCCTAAAGCAATAAGGGCGTTTCTTTTTATTACTGTGTTTCCTCTCCAGCCTATCGCCGTATTTTGAAATTTATTTTTAAATTCCCTGTTTGTAAGAGATAAAATTTCTTTTATTTTAGGGAAAGCGTCATCTATAGAAAATATTTTTTCTGTAGGTATGTTGCAATTTTTAGGACAAACCTTTTGGCATATATCACAGCCATAAAGTGATATTCCTATAAGTTTCATTTCTTCAAAAGATAAAATTCCTTTTTTCTGAGATATATAAGATATACATTTTTCAAAATCAAATAATCCGTTATCAGATATAGCTTTTGCAGGACATGAATTTACACATTTTTTGCAAAGGTTACATTTATTACAAAAAGGCTCTTTTGACATCGAGCCTTCTTCGCTTATAAGGCAATAACCTAAGTTTACCATACTTCCTATGCTTGTAATTATGTTGCCGGAAAGTCCAAAATCGCCTAAATTTGCGCGTCGCGCAAGTTCTCTGTCGATAAGGGGACCCGTATCCACAAATATTTTAAAGTTAAAATCTCCATAATTACTCTTAAGTATTTCTATTATATCAGAAATATTTTGAAAAAGAGTTATATGATAGTCAGGCCCTATGGCATTATCAGAAAGCCGACATCTTAATTCATTATCTTTTTTAAACAAAAATTCTTTTTTATAGCTTTTTGCAAAAACAAGTATATTTGTTGTATCTTCCATAGTAAGTTTTGCATCGATTCTTTTTAAAATGTCCTGTTCAACAAAGCCTTTTAAAAGATGATTTCTTAAAATAAGATGTTTTTTTACATTTTCAAAATATGTTTCTTTACAAATTCCGTATACAATATTATTTTTTTTACAATATTCCGAAATACAATCAAGGTTAATCATATATTTTAATTCCTTAAATGTTTATTTTATATTGTTATTTTAACCCTATTTTTATTATAAAACAACAACTTAAAATGCAAAAAAAAATTACATTTTTGACTTTATTACACGAATATTACAAGATTCTATTTTTCTTACAGTATGTTACAGGAAATTAATTTTAAAATTATTTTTGTGTTTCTACATATTATACTGTATTTTTATATATTTTTAAAAATGGAAAAAAATTAAAAAATTCTCCTAAATATATCCAAAAAGGAACTAAACTAACATTAAAATTACAAAACAGCCTAAATTATTGACTCAAAATGAGCTAAATGATAAAATTCAATCATGTTAAAGATGACGTGATGAAAACATCCTAGATTTAGTTTTAGGTAACCCCTATTAAAAATGGGAGTTAGTTTTTCATAAATCTTTAATATCAAAGAGGAATATGATTAAAAATTTTTATTTACAATAAGGAGGAGATGTCGTAGTGAAAAGACATTTAGCATTCGTATTATCAGCTGCAATGGTTATTTCAGCAGTACCAGGAACAGCATTTGCAGGATCAGACAACAGAGTTTCAAGAGTTGCTGTTGTTAAAACAGATGAAAAAATTGAAAATGTAAATCTTATTATTGAAAACAAAGACGGTGATTGGAATACATCAGAGGACTTAAAATTTGTTCTTTCACTTGAAAACGCAAAATGGTTAGACCTTTCAAAAGGTGATATCGAAAGTAATGGAACACCTTTAGCACAATCTGATAGTGATATTCAGAAAATAAGCGACAGAGAAATTGCTATTACAGTTGACTCAACAGAAATTCCAGCTGAAGGCAAAAAACTTACTATTCCATTAAAAACAGAAGCTACAGGGAATGGTGATATTAAAGTAACAGTTGACCCACGTGATTCTGAACTTTCATCAGGAACATACACATATGCAAAAGCAACAGGTGGTTCTACACTCACAACTATTGAAAAGAAAGTAGATCTTACAGAATCATCAGGTACAACAAGCAAAATTAAACCTATCGTTATTGATGAAACAGTAGCTGGTACAATTACAGAAGGTACAATTAAATTAAGACTTTCAGGTGACTTCAAATTTGATACATCTTCAGCATATAAATTCAGCGATGTATCAGGCAGAGTGACAACAACACCTTCAAAAGATCACTTTGTAGATAGTACAACACTTGAAATTCCTGTAAAAGCAGCAGATGCATCAAAAGGTAGATCAAAAATTTCTATCTCAGGACTTAAAGTTTATGGTACAGACGATGCAGATGTAGGCGATGTAGCAGAAATCACAGTAAGTGGTGCAGGTATTGACAAAACAACTCTTGAAGTTGGTACATTTGTACAGTACAATGTAGGTTTCTCTGTACAGGATAAAGAACTCCCTGTTATCTACTCAGGTGCTAAAGCAAGCGATGATACAGAAACACTTGAAGTTACTATTAAAGAATCAGTTGCTGATTCTTGGTTAGGCAACAGAAAAACAGAAATTCATTTCCCAGAAGAAGTTAGAGTAAATGGTGTTTATTTTGAAGATTATGACGGATTAAAATCAGGTCAGAAACCACAGGATGAATACATTAATAAAGATAAATGGGAAAACGGCAGTGGAACACAGGATATCGTTTCAATTGACAAAAACAAAGTTAAATTTACAAACTTAAGCTCTATCATTGATCCAAGCAAAAAAACAGAACTTACAATGAAATTTAACCTTTCTGTAGAACCAGGTTTCACAGGTGATATTAAAGCTACATTAACAGGTACAGCTATTGGTGATGACCAGACTGTAACAGTAGCAAAAGCAGCAATGCCATTCACAGTAGAAACAAAATCAAATGAACTTAAAATTGACTACAGAAATACACCAATCAATGACATTACAATCAAAGAAGCGTACCCAGGTGCTTTAGAAAAAGGTAAAACACTTTATCTTGAAGCAGAAGGTATGGAATTTGAAGATGGATTAAAATATGAAGTAACAGCAGGCGACCTTAAAGTTGACAAAGTAAAAACAGAAAAAGGTAAACTTGCTATTACAATTGATAAAGAATCAGTAAAAACTCCTGGAGAAATCAAAATTTCTAACCTTTCATTATACATGGGCAGATCACTTGCAGCAGGTGATTACAAATTATCAGCAGTTTACGGTGGCACAAATGACACATTCTTCCAGAACTACAATGAAAAAGACGGTGTTGCAGCAAACGGAACAAACAACTTTGATACAGACGAAGTTAAACTTATGTCAGACTTTGTAAAAGTTATCACAGCTGGTAGAGATCAGGATGACTCAACATTTACAAAACAGATCAAAGTTACAATCGGCGCTGAAACAATGACAGCTGGTAAAGAAGAAATCAATCTTAACGGTGCAGTTGCTTATATCTCAGAAGATAACTACACAATGCTCCCAGTTAGAGCCGTAACAGAAGCTCTTTCAGACGTTGCTACAGTTACATGGGATAACGCATCAAGAAGAGTAACAATCATCTTCGGTTCAAGAATCATCGGTATGACAATCGGCAGCAACATCATGACAATCAATGGTACAGAATTTCCTATGTCATCAAAAGCTGTAATCAAAAACGACTGGACATACATTCCATTAAGAGACTTAGGATACGCTTTAGGTCTTGGCGATGACAAAATCCAGTGGGATGACGCTACAAAAACAGCAACTTTAAATTAATTTTAGAAAAGTATTTTAAGCGAGGGCTTAGCCCTCGCTTATTTCTTTTTCTTAAAAAAATTTGTCCAATATTACACCAATATTACAAAAAAAAGGTTTTTCAAAAAAAAAGATAACTCGTAAAAAGCACGTAAAATCAAGCCTTACAGGATTATACAGGAATATATATTACATTAATGTTACAAATTAGGAAAACATATTGACCTTTTAAAAATTAGATGATACAATTCAAACGTACTTAAGGAGAAGGTTTGATTATAGTTTATTTGCTTTATATTTGGAACGCCTGCCAAATATTTAGTTTTAAAGTTTAACCAAAAATTCTCAAAAATACTTTTCTATTATTATCAAGGAGGAGAGCTTAAATGAAAAAACGTTTAGCACTTTTATTAGCTGCTGCTATGGTTCTTTCAACAGTACCATCAACAGCTTTCGCCGGCTCAGACAACAGAGTTTCAAGAGTAGCTGTTGTTAAAGTTGACGATCAGATTACTGACACAAGACTTATAATTGAAAACGCTGACGGTGATTGGGCAAAAGACAAAGCAATGAGTTTTGTACTTTCACTTGAAAACGCAAAATGGTTAGATTCTATGTCAAGAACAGACCTTGATGCAGACACAGATCCTGCTGTAAACTTTGAAGGAAATGCAAATATCAAAGTTGAAAAATTATCAGACAGAGAATTAGCTATCACAATGCCACCAGGAGAAATGGCTAAATTCAAAGAAGGCGACAGACTTTTCGTTGACTTAAGCAAAACAGAAGCTACAGATGAAGGCGATGTTAAAGTAACAATCGACCCACGTGACTCTGAACTTTCTTCAGGAACATATGTATTTGCTAAAGCTACAAAAGGTTCTACAATTACAACAATTGAAAAGAAAGTAGACGTTACAGAATCAGCTTCAACAACAAGCGCTCTTAAAGCTATCGTTATCGACGAAACAGTTGCTGGTACAATCGAAAAAGGCGAAATCAAATTAAGACTCGGCGGCGAATTCAAATTTGCTTCAGATAATGTTAACTTATCAGACGTAGCTGGCAGATTCGAAATTGACGGCACTGCAAGATTAGAAGATGATAGCGAAACACTTATCATTCCTATCGAAGCTAAAGGTGGTGTAGATGCTTCTAAGAGATCAAAAATCTCTCTTAAAGACATCAAAATCTATGGTACAGACGACGCTGAAGTAGGCGATATCGCTGAAATCACAGTAAGTGGTGCTGGTATCGACAAAGCTACTCTTGAAGTTGGTACATTCGTACAGTACGGTGTATCTTTCACAGTAGAAGATAAAGAACTTCCAGTTATCTACTCAGGTGCTCAGAAAGATTCTGACGACACAGAAACACTTGAAGTTACAATCAAAGAAACAGTTGCTGATTCTTGGTTAGCAAACAGAAAAACAGAAATCCACTTCCCAGAAGAAGTTAGAGTAAACTCAATCGATTTCACAGATTTCGACAAAACTATCAATGACATTTCTGACGTAGCTCTTGAAGCTGATAGAAATAACGACCCAACAGAAAACGGCGGCGAGGCTGGCGGAGAACAGGTTGTTACTATTGATGAAAACAAAGTTAAATTCTCTAACTTAGACGAAGTTGTTGATCCTACAGGAAAAACAGAAGTATCAATGAAATTCAACGTTTCAGTTGAACCAGGTTTCACAGGTGACATCACAGCTACATTAACAGGTACAGGTGTTGGCGATGACCAGACAATCACAGTTGCTAAAGCTGAAATGCCATTCACAGTAGAAACAAAAACAAATGAACTTAAAATCGACTACAGAAATACACCTATAAACGACATCACTATCAAAGAAGCTTACGCTGGCGCATTTGATAGAGATAAAGTTCTTTACCTTGAAGCAGAAGGTATGGACTTTGAAGACGGTTTCGAATATGAAGTAGTAGCTGGCGACCTTAAAGTTGACAAAATCAAAGCTGACGGCGGCAGACTTGCTATTACAATCGACAAACCATCAATCAAAACTCCTGCAGAAATCAAAATTTCTAACCTCTCATTATACATGGGAAGATCACTTGCAGCAGGTGACTACAAATTATCAGTAGTTCAGGATAAAGATGATACATTCTTCCAGAACTACAGCGACAAAGACAACCAGATGACAGGTGACAAATCTGACACAGTTGGTTTCGATACAGACGAAGTTAAACTTATCCCTGACTTTGTAAAAGTTATCACAGCTGGTAGAGATCAGGACGACGCTACATTCACAAAACAGCTCAAAGTTACAATCGGTGCTGAAACAATGACAGCTGGTAAAGAAGAAATCAATCTTAACGGTGCTGTTGCTTACATCTCAGAAGACAACTACACAATGCTCCCAGTTAGAGCCGTAACAGAAGCTCTTTCAGACGTTGCTACAGTTACATGGGATAACGCATCAAGAAGAGTAACAATCATCTTCGGTTCAAGAATCATCGGTAT
>CALWSX010000142.1 GCA_944384285.1 uncultured Lachnospiraceae bacterium | reverse complement strand
ATAACTGTAATGCCACGGTTTTTATTTATTTCTTTTAAAAGTGCTAAAACGCCTCTTGTAGTTTTTGGGTCAAGAGCACTTGTTGCCTCGTCACAAAGAAGAACTTTAGGATTAGTTGCTAAAGCTCTTGCTATAGCAACCCTTTGTTTTTGGCCACCACTAAGCTGAGAAGGGTAGTTGTTTTTTCTGTCTACAAGGTCAACAACCTCAAGAAGTTCTTCTGCTCTTTTAATTGCATCTTTTTTAGAAACACCGGCAATTTCAAGAGGAAAACAGATATTTTCAAGTGCAGTTCTTTGCATAAGGAGATTAAATTGTTGGAAAATCATTCCCATTTTTCTTCTCTCAAGTCTTAAATCAGAAGAAGATATTTTTGTTAAATCAATATCATCAAAAATAATACTTCCATCTGTAGGTCTTTCAAGAAGGTTCATACATCTTACAAGTGTGCTTTTTCCTGCACCACTCATACCGATTATTCCGAAAATTTCTCCTCTTTTTATATCAAGGTCAATACCTCTAAGTGCGGTAACTTCCGCATCTTTGGTTTTGAATATTTTAGTTAGATTCCTAATTTCAATAATGTTATCGGGATTTTCCAAAACAGTTGCTCCTTTCCGATTACTATAAAATAGTGCATATAGTAATCAGTATAATACATTTTAAGTATTTTGTCACGTTAAAAGGTATTATTAATATTGCATAAAAAAACGTCCTTAATAAAAATTAAGGACGAGAATTTCGTGTTACCACCTTATTTCGTTTATACCTCACGATATAAACCTCACCGAGTACAGAAAAAACGATACTCTGACGCTGTAATGGGCGCTCCCATTGTAGCCTATGCGAAATATCGCAGTCGGTACACGGCTCCAAGACCATCTTCAATAATGCTTTTTGCTTCTTCTCTCAACAAATGAAGAATTCTCTGTAACATATTTCACTATTTACTCTTCTTTTCATAGCCTTTAGTAATTTATTTTGTTGAGTTGAATATTACATCATAAAAAGAATAATGTCAAGAGATTTTTAAAATAAAATTAAAATAGTTTTTTATTTAACAATTATTTTTTAGGAGAAGGTGTATCCTGAGAACGTGGAACAATATCTCCAACACCATCTAATATAATACGTGGACGGTAAGGGAAAAGTTCAATATCATTTTTTGTAGTAACGCCGGACATTACTAATACAGTATCAAGACCTGATTCTATACCGGATATAATGTCTGTATCCATTCTGTCACCTATAATAACAGCATCTTTAGAATGAACCCCAAGTATATCAAGTCCTTTGCGCATCATCAAAGGATTAGGTTTTCCAACAAAATATGCTTTTTTGCCTGTTGCCATTTCGATAGGTGAAATTAAAGCACGACAAGCAGGTATAATACCGTCTTCAGAAGGACCTGTTAAATCAGAGTTTGTTCCGATAAGTTTTGCACCGTTTCTTACAAGTTTAACCGCATGACAAATAGTTTCGTAGTTGTAGTTTGAAACTTCACCCATTACAACATAGTCAGGGTTAGTGCTGTTCATAGTAATTCCTTTGTCATAAAGTGCGTTATAAAGTCCTGATTCACCTATAACATAGGCTGTTGCATTTTTTGTTTGAGAAGATATAAAGCTTGCTGTTGCAAGGGCAGATGTATAAAAACGGTTTTCGTCTACATTTAAGCCCATACTTGCAAGTTTATTTTTTAATTCTTTTGGAGTTTTTCCGCTGTTGTTTGTTAAAAATAAGAATTCTTTATTTTCTTTTATAAGCCATTCAACAAATTCAACAACACCCGGAAGAATTTTATTTCCGTGATATATAACACCGTCCATATCGCATATAAAGCCTTTTTTACTTCTTATTTTTTCCATCTATTAAACCTCCTTTTGTATACATAATAAGTGACAAGTAATTTATTCTTTTGTAACCAAAAATGTTTCTGGAATATTTTTAAAATATATTTTTATTATAATCTTTTTACAAAAGAATATGATTATGCAAATAAATTATACATTAAAAAAAATACTTTGTAAAACGAATTAGGTTAAATTTATGTTAAAATTTTAACTTATTTAAGATTTTGTTTTTTGTTGAAATCTTTTTACAAAAGATGTATTATTAAACCAAATAATTTAGAATTAAGTTTTAAATAAAACGAGGTGATTAAATGACACCGGAAGAATTAAAAGAAATTATATGTGAAAAAGCTTATGATTTAGGTGCGAATATAGTACGTTCTGCTCCTGTTAAAAGATGGGAAGAATTCCCGATACAAAAACCGGAGTTTTGGCCTCAGAATATTTGGCCATGGGTAAAAAATGTTATTGTAATAGGAATTCCTTTGTATTCACCTATGATAAGTACAACTCCTTCTATGGTGTATCAAGAGTTATATGATACAAGCAACAGAGTGCTTGATGATATTGCTTATCGCCTTACAAATTACATAACTACAAAGCTTGGTTATAAAGCTGTATTTTTCCCAAGAGATTGTTATTACAGTATAGATGTGCTTTTGAAAAATCCAAATGCGGCTTTTTCTCATGTAATGGCAGGATATTATGCTGGAGTTGGAACGATTGGTGACAGCCATAATTTAATAACAAAAGAGTATGGTCCAAGACTTCGTATAGTTTCTGTTTTAACAGATGCGCCTATTTCTGCTGATGAAATGATAGAAAAAAATTTGTGCATACATTGTAAAAAGTGTTTAAGAAATTGTCCATCACAATGTTTTAAAGAAAATGGCGACTCTTTATTTATTATGGACAAAATGGCATGCACAGAATACCATGTTAAAATAAAAAATGAAAACCATTGGCCTTGTGGTGTATGTATAGATGTTTGTCCTGTCGGGGAAGATTTAAAAGCTTACAGAGGAACAAAAACTATAACAAAAGAAGGAATAAAACATTGCCAGAGCTTTGGTTCGTGAAAAACTTGATGTTAATTTAAAATTTTATTATAATTTAAAAATGCATAAAAATTAATTTTTAAGGAGGCTTTTTGTAATGGATAAAAAGAAAGCGTGGGAGTTGTTAAAAGAGTATAATAAAGAACCATTTCATATTAAACATGCTCAGACAGTAGCTTTATGTATGAGATATTTTGCAGAACAGTTAGGTTATAAAGATGAAGCTGATTACTGGGAAGTTGTAGGTATGCTTCATGACCTTGACTTTGGAATGTACCCAGAAGAACACTGTACAAAAGTACGTGAAATTTTGAAAGAAAACGGATATGATGATAAATTCATATATTCTGTAGCATGTCATGGATACGGACTTTGTTCAGAGCTTGAACCAAAACATGAAATGGAAAAAATACTTTTTGCAACAGACGAGCTTACAGGTCTTATAGGAGCTTGTGCTCTTATGCGTCCTTCAAAAAGCACAAAAGATATGGAATTAAAATCTCTTAAAAAGAAATTTAAAGATAAAAGTTTTGCAGCAGGCTGCAGCAGAGATGTAATTAAACAGGGTGCAGAAATGCTTGGATATGAACTTGACAAGCTTTTAGGAGATACACTTTTAGCTATGCAGACTTGCGAAGACGATATAAATAACGAAGCATACTATGAAAATTAATAATGTTTTAAAGTATACTTTTCGATTTGCTTAATAATTTATTAAATTTTACAATATTTCAAGAAAATTAAATTAATTTATATTATAATTAAAGAGGATAATAAACTATCCTCTTTTTTCTTTTCAAAAATTAGAAAGGGTGGTAAACCGTATGGAAATAAATGATAAACTTATAATGGAGTTCTCCGAAGATTTTAAAAAAATTGAACAAGAAATTAAAAAATGTATTTTTGGACAAGATGAGATAATAAGAAATGTACTTATTTGTATAATAGCCGGTGGAAATGTTTTGCTTGAAGGTTTACCTGGACTTGGTAAAACAAAGCTTATAAAAACAATCGGAGATGTTCTTGATATGAGTTTTTCAAGAGTACAGTTTACACCTGATCTTATGCCGGCCGATATTACAGGTACAAACATTATTGTAAAAGACGAAAACGGATTAAATAAATTTGAATTCCAAAAAGGACCGATATTTTCAAATATTGTTCTTGCGGACGAAATAAACAGGGCAACACCTAAAACTCAAAGTGCTCTTTTGGAGGCTATGCAGGAAAAGACAGTAACAAGCGGTAATAACACATATAAACTTCCTGAACCATTCTTTGTTTTAGCTACTCAGAACCCTGTAGAGATGGACGGAACATATCCTTTGCCGGAAGCACAGGTAGATAGATTTATGTTTAAATTAGATGTTTCATATCCATCAAAAGACGATCTTATTAAAATAATTTCTGACACAACAAAAATTAATGAAACAGTTCCTGATAAAATAACAGATAAAGAAAAAATACTTGCGATGAGAGAAATTTCAAAACAAGTTCCTATTTCTACTCCTGTTTTGGAATATGTTTCAGAAATAATATTAAAATCAAACCCAGAAAGTGACCTTGCTCCGGATTATGTAAAACAGTATGTAAGATATGGTTCAAGCCCAAGGGGTGCTCAGGCAATTGTTCTTTCATCAAAGATAAATGCACTTATAAACGGGAGATATAATGTTTCATATGATGATGTAAAAGAAATGTCAAAATCAGCTTTAAGACATAGACTTATACTTAATTTTGAGGCAGTAACAGACGGTATTTCAGAAGAAGAAATTATTAATAAAATTACAGAAAGGCAGCCATGAAAAGTATAAAACCTTTTTTAAACAACCAATTTTTAAGCTCGCTTAATAATGTATATTTTAATATAAAACAAAAATCTAACCAGAATTTTTCAGGAACAAGAAAGTCAAATATGAAAGGCAGCTCTTTGGATTTTTCTGATTACAGAAATTATTCTTTGGGTGATGATATAAGACGTATTGACTGGAACGGTTTTGCAAGATTTGATAAGCTTTTTGTAAAAATATTTATGGAAGAAAGACGTTCAAATATAAATATTTTTGTAGATACAAGCCTCTCTATGAGTTTTTATGAGAATAAGGCTTTGTGTGAAAATCTTATGGCTTCTGCATTTATGTATATATTTTTAAAATCTCAGGATAATGTAAATATTTATACATTTGACAATAAACGAAAAGAAAACTTAAGTACTCTTAATTTATTTTCTTCCGGAGTGGATTTTTTGGACGATATAAATTATGAGGGTGCGACTGAGTTTTCTAAAGTGTTCAGCGAAAAAAATCTTTTTGGATTAAAGCCTGGTATAAGTGTTTTAATATCTGATTTTTTAACAGAAGAGGGTATAGAAAATGCGCTTAAGCTTTTACTTTATAAAAAACAGAAAGTTATTTTAATACAAATTCTTTCGAAAGAGGAAGTTTTCCCAGAGTTTTTCGGAAAATATAAGTTAAAAGACGTCGAAACAGGAAATGAGATATCCGTTGATGTAGATAAAATTGCTGTAAATACGTATAAAAAATGTCTTGAAAAACATACAGATAAATTAAAGGAATTTTGTAAATCAAGGGGAATTTCTTTCTATAGAGTAATGGAAGATGAAAATATAATAAATAAAATTTATGAAATGACAAATTAGTTTTTTATGTTAGGAGGAGTGGCTTATGAAAAAAATAATTTTGCTTTTATCTCTTTCAATTTTGTTGTTTGCGGCATGTGGAAAAGATGAAAAAACAGAGGAACCAAACGATAATAACACAGGCATAACAATACAGACAGAAGACGAGGAAAATAAAAACGAAGCAACAGAAAATGTGGCAGAAAATACAAAGTATTATACACAAATAGAAGAATATTTGGATAAGGAAACAGAAAACACATTTTCAAAGTATTATGAAATACTTGATACAGAAATAATAAGCTATCAGGAAGATAATAATGAGGCTATTTTCGGATATAGAATAACTCATAAAAATTTTGATAAAGACCCTGATACAGTTCCTTATATAAAAGAGGCAAAAGAAAGTAACAGCCCAAATTATCAAACTATGTATGATGAATATTTGCAGCCTAAAGAAATGAATATGTATTTTAAAGCTGTTGTTTCTGAAGACGGAACAATAACACTTTATACAGATGTTGACCCTACTACAGAAACAGAATGGGTAGAAACAAAAATGGACGACTTTATATTGTCAAACGATGAAGAAGAATAAAAAAGAACCGGCTTTTTTAATTTTAAAAAGCCGGTTTTTATATATTTAAATTTTTGTTATTTAAAGAGTTTGTTTATTAGTTTATTGAATTTTTTTGTTCTGTTTTTACGTTTTTCTCTTTTTAAGTTGTATTTTATATATTTAAAAGTATAATCTCTGCCTTTTTCCGCAAGCATATAAAGAAGTTTTTCCAGAAGATGAAGAGCCCTTTTGTCAACATAAGGTTTAAGGTCTTGGTTTAGGAAATAGTTTAAAGGACTTCTTTCTGTATAGTTTTCTTTTTGGTATGTTTCGCAAGCGGCAATCCTGTCCATAAACATTTCTACAACATAGTTTGCAGGCATAGGCATACCCTTATAATAACATTTGTTTTCATCAAAATCTATCCAGTATTGGAAGTGATGTTTGTTTCTTCCTGTGTGATGAAGTGATGCCGAAGAATATCCTTTTTCAATTCTTTCCATTACATTTGGGCTTCTTGTACCTTGAAAATATTTTACACCTACAAAAAATTCGGTAGGGGAATATTTTGACAAGTCATGTAAAAGTCCTTGTTTATAAAGTCCTACTTTAAAGCAGTATTTCATAACTTTAAAACGATGAGAATTAACAACTTTAAGATGTCCTAAGAAATTCATAAAAACAACCCCTTTATGAATGAGAAAAATATGAGTTTAATAAAGATAATAATTCGTTTGTATTTTGTGCAAATTTTGAAGCACCGTTTTCTATAAGGATTTCTTTATCACGAAACCCCCAAAGTACAGCAATCATATCAAGATTTGAGTTTTTTGCAGTGAGTACATCAACTTCAGAATCGCCTATATAGATGGCTTCTTCCGGTTTAATATTAAAATGGTTAAATATTTTTATAATGTTGTCAGGATTAGGTTTAAGCGGAGTTTTTTTGTCGTCACCGACTACAAAATCAATATTTTCACCAAAGAACATTTTTACAATGTCTTTTGCGGCAGGTTCTGTTTTATTGGTAGCTACTGCTGTGTTTATTTTTTTGTCATGAAGAACTTTTATAAGTTCCTGTACACCTTCATAAGGTTTGGTTTTAATCAATGAGTGAGTTTTATAATATTCAACCATTTCTTTATAACATTTGTCTGTAAGTTCTTTAGGTGTATTCAGGGGAACAGCAAGTTCAATAGTTCTGTAAATTCCGTTTCCAACAAAGCTTCGTATTTCATCATATGTTCTTTTTGGCATTTTGTTTTCAGTAAGAACATAATTTACACTGTCTGTAAGGTCAAAAAGAGTATCTATTAAAGTTCCGTCAAGGTCAAAAATAACTGTGTTTTTCATAATTTCCTCCAAAATGTCCAAATAAACTTTACATAAGTGGAGCAAAAAGACGAAGAATACTTCTTGTAATACGAAGTATAAAAGGTATTTCTTTTAAATGTTTCTCTGTCATAAGCTCGCACTTTGAAAGTGTTTCTAAAAAGTCATTTTTAAGCTGTAATACAGCATCAGCTTCGTAACAATAAACACCACATTCAAAATGGTGATATAAACTTCTATAGTCAAGATTTATAGTTCCTATAACAGCGGTTTTGTCATCAACTACAAAAGTTTTTGAGTGAATAAATCCTGGCGTATATTCATATACTTTTATACCTGCTTTTAGTAAGACAGGGTAATATGACTGCATAAGTATTCTGACAGGGATACTGTCATTTATATGAGGGAACACCAAAACAACATCAACACCACGTTTTGCTGCACTTGTTAAAGCAAACATCATATCGCTATCTACTATAAAATAAGGGGTATTAATATATACATAATCTGTTGCTGAGTTAATCATGTTAATATATACCGTCTGAGAAGTAAGTTCTTTATCGAGAGGAGTTTCCATAAAAGGTTGTACATAGCCTTTTGTAGGTTCAAAATATTTTTCTTCACAGAGGTATTTTGAAAAATCAGGATCTACAACTTCATCATAGTTCCACATTTGTAAAAACATTAAAGTAAGACCAGAAACAGCTTCTCCCTTTAACATCATACCGCAGTCTTTCCAATGACCGAAACGTTGTATTTCATTTATATATTCGTCGGCTAAATTAATTCCGCCGGTGAATCCTGTATGACCGTCGATAACAGTTATTTTTCTGTGGTCTCTGTAATTAAATATTACAGACATAGAAGGTCTTAAAGGATTAAATACTTTACATTTAATGCCCAAACTTCTTAAATATTTATCGTATCCATATTTAAGTTTATAGGCACAGCCGATATCGTCATACATAAAGCGAATATCAACGCCTTCTTTGGCTTTTTCTGTGAGAATATCAAGTATTTCATTCCACATTTTGCCTTCTTCAACAATAAAATATTCCATAAAAATGAAATGCTTAGCATTTTTAAGCTGATTTTTCATTTCTTCCCACATTTCTTCGCCGATAGGGAAATATTTTGTGTAGGTTCTACCCATAGGCGGAATATTTACTTCATTTCTTATATAATTTGAATGTGTAGCTATAAGTGGGTCTTTTTCCTTTATTTTATCGGAGTTATCAAGTAAATTTGATGAAGCATCAGCAACCATTTTATTTAGTTTTTTAACTTTATTTGTGTGGGTTTTAGGGAAAATTGGATTTCCAAATATAATGTATAAAAATCCACCAAAAACAGGTAAAACCAAAATTATAATAGCCCAAGGAAGTTTAACGGTTGGATTTTTATCGCTTGCCACAAGCCAAATAAGAAGTACGAAACTTAAAGCTAAAAGTATGCTGAAAGAAGTTGTATTATTTACCCTCATAGATTCAAAAAGAGCAAAAAATACTAAAACCTGTATTATTATAGCAAATGCAATAATCACTGGTCTGCTTATAAGAAGTTTAAATATTTTTTTCATAACAAAGTTTTTACCTTTCTAATGTTTTTTAGCATAAATTAACTATAAGCTTAACTATTTACATAAGTATTGTACAAAAAAATATATTAATTAGCAATATTTATATTCCTTTATGTAGAATTTAACGATATTACCAAAAAAAAGATTATATTTTGTTTAATTTTCTTATATTTTTATTATTGCATAAATTTTAGAAAACATATAATATTATAACATGATTAGCACTCGATATAAATGAGTGCTAATAAATTGAAAACTATGTGATTGAAAATAAATTATCTTAAGGAGGTATAATAAATGAAACTTAGACCACTTGGCGATAAAGTAGTAATTAAACAGTTTGAAGCAGAAGAAACAACAAAATCAGGTATTGTGTTACCATCACAGTCAAAAGAAAAACCTCAGCAGGCTACAGTAATTGCAGTTGGACCTGGCGGAATGGTTGACGGAAAAGAAGTTAAAATGATGGTTAAAGAAGGCGATAATGTTATATATTCAAAATATGCTGGCTCAGAAGTAAAAATTGACGGCGAAGAATTTATTATCATTAAACAGAATGATATTTTAGCAGTAGTTGAAGACTGATAACTTGTTTTAAAAATATATAACTATTAAATTCGGAGGTTATAATAATGGCTAAACAGATTAAATACGGAACAGAGGCAAGAAAAGCCCTTGAAGCAGGTGTTAATAAACTTGCAAATACAGTAAAAGTTACTTTAGGACCAAAAGGACGTAACGTTGTACTTGATAGAAAATTCATTTCACCTCTTATTACAAACGACGGTGTTACAATAGCAAAAGATATTGAACTTGAAGACCCATTTGAAAATATGGGTGCACAGCTTGTTAAAGAAGTAGCTACACAGACAAACGACGTAGCAGGTGACGGTACTACAACAGCTACAGTTCTTGCACAGGCAATGATCCAGGAAGGTCTTAAAAATATTGCAGCAGGCGCAAACGCTATTATTTTAAGAAAAGGTATGCAGAAAGCTACAGATATCGCTGTAGAAAACATTAAAGCTATGAGCCAGGCTGTAACTACAAAAAATCACATTGCAAGAGTTGCTGCTATCTCAGCTGGTGACGACGAAGTTGGTAACATGATTGCTGACGCTATGGAAAAAGTTACAAAAGAAGGTGTTATCACTGTAGAAGAATCTAAAACAATGAGCACAGAACTTAACATTGTTGAAGGTATGCAGTTTGATAAAGGATATATTTCATCATTTATGGCTACAGATATGGATAAAATGGTTGCTGTTTTAGATGAGCCATTTATCCTTATTACAGATAAAAAAATCTCAAGCATTCAGGATATTTTACCATTACTTGAAAGCCTTGTTCAGATGGGCGGAAAACTTCTTATTATTGCAGAAGATGTTGAAGGCGAAGCTCTTACAACACTTGTTGTTAATAAATTAAGAGGTACATTCCAGGTAGTTGCTGTAAAAGCTCCAGGTTATGGCGAAAGAAGAAAAGCTCAGCTTGAAGATATCGCTATTTTAACAGGCGGACAGGTAATTTCTGATGAATTAGGAATTGACCTTAAAGAAGTAACACTTGAACAGTGCGGACGTGCAAAAACTGTAAGAGTAGAAAAAGAAAATACTATTATTGCAGACGGATATGGAAATCCAGATGAAATCAAAGCAAGAGTAAATCAGATTAAAGCTGCTATCGAAACAACAACATCTGATTTTGACAGAGAAAAACTTTAGGAAAGACTTGCAAAAATTGCAGGTGGTGTTGCAGTAATCAAAGTTGGTGCAGCATCAGAAACAGAAATGAAAGAAAAGAAACTTCGTATGGAAGACGCTTTAGCAGCAACAAAAGCAGCTGTTGAAGAAGGTATTATCGCAGGTGGCGGTACAGCATATATCCATACAATTAAAGCTATTGAAAAAGAAGTTGAAAAACTTACAGGTGATGAAAAAACAGGTGCAAAAATTGTACTTAAAGCTCTTGAAGCTCCTATGCGTCAGATTGCAGAAAATGCCGGACTTGAAGGTTCTGTTATCGTAAACAAAGTTAAAGATACAGAAGGAAATGAAGGTTTTGATGCTCTTAATGGCGAATTTGTTGATATGGTACTTGCAGGTATTATTGACCCAGCAAAAGTTACAAGATCAGCTTTACAGAACGCAACTTCTGTAGCATCAACATTCCTTACAACAGAAGCGGTAGTTGCAGAACTCCCTTCAAAAGATCCAGCTCCACAGGGAATGCCTGAAGGTATGGGCGGAATGATGTAATAAATTATAGTATAAAAATCAAGGTGTCGATTTTATCGACACCTTTTTTATTTTTTTATTAAATCTATTTTAACTCATAAGTATTGCTTATTTAAAAATAAGTAATTGTAATTATACTTTATGGAAAATATGTGATATAGTGTTTACAGTAAAAGAGATAAAGTAGTTTTGGAGGGTTAAAGAATGAGTTCTGTTAAGAAAAATATAAAAGGAGTATTATTTTGTTTTTGTATTGCGTTGCCATCTTGGCTTCTTGGTAAAAAATTTCCTATAATAGGTGGGGCTGTAATTGCTATTATTTTGGGTATGATAATTACTCTCTTCCTTAAAAATAAAGGAAGCCTTGAAAGCGGAATTAAGTATACATCTAAAAAGATTTTGCAGTATGCGGTAATTCTTCTTGGATTTGGACTTAATCTCCAGGTTATTCTTCAAACAGGAAAACAATCATTGCCTATTATTATTTGTACTATAGCAACATCTTTAATCATTTCTTATGTTTTACACAAAGCTATGAATATTCCATCTAAGATTTCTACTTTAGTAGGCGTTGGTTCATCTATTTGTGGTGGTTCAGCTATTGCGGCAACAGCTCCTGTTATTGATGCTGATGATGAAGAAGTTGCACAGGCAATTTCTGTTATATTTTTCTTTAATGTACTTGCAGCTATTCTTTTCCCTATACTCGGAAATGTTATAGGCTTTTCAACAACTTCAGGTGAGGCTTTTGGTATATTTGCAGGTACTGCCGTTAATGATACATCATCTGTTACAGCTGCCGCATCAACATGGGACAGTATGTATAATTTAGGTTCACAAACACTTGATAAAGCCGTTACTGTTAAATTAACAAGAACACTTGCAATTATTCCTATAACTTTAGTTTTAGCTTTTATTCGTACAAAAAAAGAAGCAGGAAATACTAAAGAAAAAGTAACTTTAAAACAAGTTTTCCCATTCTTTATATTGTTCTTTATTGCTGCATCTGTTATTACAACAGTAGCAACATCTATGGGTGTATCAGCATCTGTTTTCACACCATTAAAAGATCTTTCTAAATTCTTTATTATTATGGCTATGGCAGCAATAGGTTTAAATACAAATATA
>CALWSX010000141.1 GCA_944384285.1 uncultured Lachnospiraceae bacterium | reverse complement strand
TTAAGTCAACATATCTTTGACGATATTTTAATTCCTGGTCTTTTAAACCATGGAATTTTTCAGGTAAAACTCTGAGGCTCTTTTAAAGAAGAGTTACTTCTTTTGCATGAACAGATATTTCACCTGTTTTTGTTTTAAACACGAAACCTTTTATACCTACGATATCTCCGATATCAAATTTTTTGAAATCAAGGTAACTTTCTTCGCCTAAATCGTTTTTACTTACATATGACTGAATATTGCCGTTTCTGTCTGCTATATTACAGAAAGACGCTTTTCCCATAATTCTTTTTGACATAAGTCTTCCGGCTATAGTTACGTCTTTTCCTTCGTATTCTTCAAAATTATCTTTTATTTCGTTTGTATGTGTATCAACATCATATTTTACAATTACAAAAGGATCTTTTCCTTCTTCCTGCAATTTCAAAAGTTTTTCTTTTCTAATTTGCATTTGTTCGTTAAGCTCTTGTTCTGTAATTTGTTCTTCAACTTCAATGTTGTTTTCTTCATTGATTTTATCCATAATTACCTCCAAAAAAACTGACACCTGTTACTAAAAGACTTATTTCTGAATTTCAATAATTTTATATTTAATTTCTCCTCCAGGTGTTTCAATAACAACTGTTTCTCCTGTTGTATGTCCAATAAGACCAATTCCTACAGGTGATTCATTTGAAATTTTACCATTAAGAGGGTCTGCTTCTGCAGAACCTACAAGGAAATATGTTTCTTCTTCATCATATTCAATATCAAGTACTTTTACTTTACATCCAACGCTTACAATGTCACTGCTAACATCATCTGAATCGATTACTTCAACATTTCTAAGCATTTTTTCAAGAACAGCTATTCTTGTTTCAATTTCTCCCTGTTCTTCTTTTGCTGCATCATATTCTGCATTTTCGGATAAGTCGCCTTGTCCTCTTGCTTCTTTAATCTTTTCTGCAACTTCTTTTCTTCTGACTGTTTTTAAATTTTCAAGCTCATCTTCAAGATTTTTTAAACCCTCAACTGTGAGCACAACTTTCTTTTCTGACAAAATAACCACCCCTTTTAAAATAATACAACAAAGGCTGCTGCAATAGAAATCTATTAAAATGCTTCAGCCTTAAATTATAATTCTCTATTTTGTGATATTTTTAGATAAATCTTTTAAAATAAAACGCAGTAAAAATGTAATTTTTTTACATTTTTAAAAAAATACTGCTACACAATAGTAAAGATTTTAACATAAGACGCCCAAAAAGTCAATATGAACGGATCAGACCAAGACGGTCTAAAAGTTTAAATAAAAATTTTTACTATGTAATTATACGGAAAGTGTTTTTAAAATATTATAAATTTCTTCATCATATTTATTTATTTTTTCAAACGCCATTCCAATTGGTATAAGAGTATATTTACCATTAATATAGGATACAACTTGATTTTTCTTATTATCCATTATTGCTAAAACTGCTTTATACCCCATAACAGATGCCCTCATTTTATCTAAAACTGTAGGACAGCCCCCTCTTTGAATATGACCAAGTATTGTTGCTCTTGTTTGTATTCCTGTTTTTTCTTCTATTTCTTTTGCGATTTCATTTGTATTTCCAAAACCTTCACAAATTACTATCAAACTGTTTTTTCGTCCTTTATCTTTATTTCTCATAATCTGAGAAATTAAATTCTCTACAGACTTTTCTGATTTCTCTTCAAGTATAAGTGCATCGTCAGCCCCGCCTGCAATAGCACACCATAAAGCTATAGATCCGTTTTTTCTTCCCATAACTTCAACAACAGAGCATCTTTCGTGTGATGAAGATGTATCTTTTAGTTTACATAATGCTTCTGTTCCAGTGTTTACTGCTGTATCAAATCCTATGGTATATTCTGTACAGCTAATATCAAGGTCAATAGTTGCCGGAATACCAATTACGTTAACGCCATATTCTGAAAGTTTCAAAGCACCTTTAAAAGAACCGTCTCCTCCAATTACAATAAGAGCACAAAGTCCCATTTCAAAATAGTTTTCCGCTGCTTTTTTTACACCTTCATCAGTATACATTTTCTGTGAACGTGCTGTATGAAGCATTGTACCGCCTTTATTAAGGATATCTGAAACATCTCCAGCCCAAAGCCTTCTGTATTCTTTATTTATAAGACCATCATATCCTTTTTTTATTCCGTAAACTTCAAAACCATTTGAAACTGCAGTCCTTGTAACAGCTCGAATTGCTGTATTCATTCCGGGAGAATCTCCCCCACTTGTTAAAATTCCTATTCGTTTTATTTCTTTTTCCACAGTATAAGACCTCTATTCTCTTTTGTTAATCGATACATTGTCTTTACCAAATTTATCATTGAGATTTAAAATAAGTTCGTCTGAACCATTAACCCAATATTTTGAAGGGGCTTTTTGTATTTTTCCGTCTTTTGTTACTTTTATAAATACGGGTATATTTCCATTATGTTTTTTTAATATTTCTATTAAAGGTTCCATCTCGTCATCATTTTTAAGTATTACACCTATATTTTTTATTTTAAGACTTTCTAAATTATTTATTGAACAAACTTCTTCACATATAATTTTTCCGTCTTCGTCAGCTGAAAACTGCGCTCGTCCTTTTACAAGTATAACCGAATCTTCATTTAATAAATTGGAATATCTTGCAAAAACTTTTGGAAAAACAACAACTTCTATGCTTCCATACACGTCTTCAAGTGTTATAAAAGCCATTTGTTCATTAGTTCTGGTATATTTTACAGATTTCTTTGCTACTATACCACCTATTTTTACTTCGTTTCCATCAAGACTATTTGCATTATTTTTTTCTTCTTCATCATCAACATAAAAATCGGTTGATACACAATTAGTAATAGATTTTAAGATATCTTTATATTCTGATAAAGGGTGTCCACTTAAATAGATTCCCAATACCTCTTTTTCCATTTTTAAAATATCTTTTTTATCATATTCCAAAACATTAGGTAAATTGTCATCAAAATTGTCTTCAGAATCTCCCATATCAAAAAGATTAAGCTGTCCTGATATATTATTTTTACGACTGTTTCCTATACCGTCCAATATTGATTTATAAACAAGCATATATGCATGTCTGCTTCCACCTAATGAATCAAATGCACCGCTTTTTATAAGACTTTCAATACAACGTTTATTTAAGTCCTTGTTTTCAAGCCTTGTAAAAAAGTCTGTTAAGCTTTTATATTTCCCATTTTTTTCTCTTTCTGTAACTATTGCATCTATAGTATTTCTTCCTACATTTTTAAGTGCTGAAAGAGCAAATCTTATTTTGCCATTAGAAACAGAAAAATGTGAATATCCCTCATTAATGTCAGGAGGTAAAAGGTCAATATTCATTTTTATACATTCGTTTATATATCCGGAAACTTTTTCGGTAAAATCCATTACACTTGTCATTAAAGCTGCCATAAACTCTGTTTTATAATGAGCTTTAAGCCAAGCTGTTTGATATCCAACAACTGCATAACAAGCCGCATGACTCTTATTAAATGCGTATTTTGCAAAATCGCTCATCTCATCATATATTTTTTTTGCAGATTCTACAGGTATACCATTATTAACACAGCCAGGAACCTCTCCTTCAATTCCATATATAAAGTTATGACGTTCTTTTTCCATAACATCTGCTTTTTTCTTTGA
Organism: uncultured Lachnospiraceae bacterium; assembly: GCA_944384285.1. GTDB lineage: Bacteria > Bacillota > Clostridia > Lachnospirales > Anaerotignaceae > CALWSX01. The sequence continues at coordinate 8,214 of CALWSX010000141.1, read as the reverse complement.
CATTGCCCTTCTTACAAGGTCACTTCTACCCAAAGAATATCCTGCCAAATCCCTTACAATCTGCATTACCTGTTCCTGGTATACAATACAGCCGTAAGTATTTTTCAAAATAGGTTCAAGAGCTTTATCTGTATAATTGATTTTATCTTTTGAATTTTTACCTTTTATATATTTAGGTATAAAGTCCATAGGACCTGGTCTGTAAAGAGAAATTCCCGCAATCAAATCTTCAAGGCAAGTTGGTTGAAGTTCTTTCATAAAGGCTTTCATTCCGGAACTTTCAAGCTGGAACACGCCGTCTGTTTTACCTTGCGATATCATCTGATATACTTTTTCGTCATCATCACCTATTTTATCAAAATCTATATCAACATTATGGATCCTCTTAATCTCATTTTTTGCATCTTTTATAACTGTAAGAGTCCTTAACCCTAAAAAGTCCATTTTTAAAAGACCAAGTTCCTCAAGATAGTTCATTGTGTATTGTGTAGAAATAACACCATCGCTTGCATATAAAGGAACATATTCAGAAACAGGATCTCGACAGATAACTACCCCTGCTGCATGAGTTGATGAATGTCTTGGAAGACCTTCAAGTTTTATAGACATATCAACAAGGTATCTTACATCTTCCTCTTCGGCATAAGCTTTTTTAAGATCAGGATTCATTTCAAGCGCTTTTTCTATAGTTATACCAAGAGTTGTTGGTATCATTTTTGAAATTCTGTCAACATCAGAATAAGGCATTGCCAAAGCTCGTCCAACATCTTTTATTGCGGCTCTTGCCGCAAGTGTTCCAAAAGTTATAATCTGGGCCACATGATCTTCACCATATTTTTCAATTACATAATCTATAACTTCTTGACGCCTTTCGTAACAAAAGTCAACATCAATATCAGGCATACTTACTCTTTCGGGATTTAAGAACCTTTCAAAAATAAGACCATATTTTAAAGGGTCAATAGTTGTAATAGAAAGGCAATAACTTACAAGACTTCCTGCCGCAGAACCTCTTCCCGGTCCAACCATTATTCCGTTATCTTTTGCAAACCTTATAAAATCCCATACAATTAAAAAGTAATCAACATATCCCATATTTTCAATGGTTGATAATTCATATTCAAGTCTGTCATATATACTTTTGTCAGGATTATCATATCTTTTCTTAAGCCCTTCATAGCAAAGCTCTCTTAAATAATCCGATGCTTTTTTATTATCTGGGACATCAAATTTAGGAAGTTTTAAATCATGAAAAACAAAGTCAACATTACATCTTTTTGCAATTTCAACAGTATTTTCTATAGCTCCGTCCGCATAAGAAAAAAGTTCATACATTTCTTCCGGAGATTTTAAATAAAACTGATCTCCTTCATATCTCATTCTGTCTTCATCATCTACAGTTTTAGCTGTCTGAATACATAAAAGTATATCATGAGATTTATTATCTTCTTTATTTATATAATGAGAGTCATTCGTACAAATTAAAGGAATTCCTGTTTCCTCATGCATTCTTATAAGCTGGCTGTTTACAAATTTTTGTTCAGAAATACCATGGTCTTGAAGTTCGAGAAAAAAATTTCCTCGTCCAAATATTTCATCATATAAAAGCGCCTGTCCCTTTGCTTTTTCATAATTAACCTGTAAAAGAGTTTTAGCAACAGGTCCCGCAAGACAAGCGCTTGATGCAATTATACCTTTGTGGTATTTTCTTAAAATTTCTGTATCAACTCTTGGTTTATAATAAAAACCTTCAATAAACCCTGTTGAAACTATTTTTATTAAATTTTGATACCCCTCCATATTTTCAGCAAGAAGTATCAAATGATAATAATTAAAACTCTCTGAATTATCTTTTACAAATCTTGATTTTGGGGCAACATATACCTCACAGCCAATTATTGGTTTTATACCATTTGCTTTTGCCTCTTTATAAAACTCTATAACGCCGTACATAGAACCATGGTCAGTAATCGCAATACTATCCATTCCAAGTTCTTTTGTTCTTTTTATAAGCTCTTTTATTTTTGCCGATGCGTCAAGAAGGCTGTATTCACTATGAACATGAAGATGCGTAAAATTTATTTTTTTATCCAAAAGTATGCCTCCTTTCTTTTTCTTATGTAAATTTTTTTAGATAATGCTTTTATAAAAACATTTATTTAATTTACAAGTATTTGTTTTAAGCATTCTCTTAATTCTTTTTATATCCTTTAACCTTTTTTCAAGTGCAAATTTTCTAAAAAAGTTATACTTTGAATAATAATATGCTTCTATAATATCATAATTATATGATTTTTCGTATAGCTTAAATAAAAAAGAGTTGTAAAAAATTATATCATCTCTTTTTCTTAAAATATTATATTGTTTTATTTTATCATTTGTAAGGTCTATATAAATGCCATCTTTTTTTATAGCATAGTCATTTTTAAAATTATCCTTACCGCAGTTTATTATAATATCACAATCTTTAAATGAAATTTCATCTTCCGAACCATATACATTAATATTAAGTCCATTATAATCAAGAGTTTCGTCTGAATATTTTAACATATCTTCTTTTCTTTCAGTTATTAATGATAAAAAATTAAGCTCTTCTTTTAAAATTTCAAGACAAATATCAGAATAAAAATCATTACCATCAATAAAATACACGTCACATTTTGCTATATCTATTCCTTTTTCTTCACAAACATATTTTATAATGTCTCCAATAAAAAGTGAAGAAAATATCCTTCCATTACTTACAATTATATCTTGTCTATTTTGTAACTCGTCTGATAAAAAAACTTCCTCAGGATATTTTTGTACTATTTTTTCTATTGTATTTATATTTTTTTCATAGTTCTTTTTAGCATATTCTTTATCGTAGTTAAAATTAATTTTTAAGAATTCCTTATCAAAAAGTTCTTCATAAGAAATTTCAAATGGCTTAAAATTTAAAAAAAATCTTTTTTTCATATTTGAAAAAATACTGTCTCTTTGTTCTTTCTTGTCATCTTTATAATAAAAAGAAATTATTTTCATACTCTTCTCCAAAAAGGTTTTTAATACATCTTACTTTTGTTTTACTCTTTTTATTACAAAAACAACAATTATACAAACTGTAATTATTAAAATTAAATTATCATGCTTTGTAAACCATTCTTTTACAAAAACATAATTTTCTCCTAAAAAATAACCAAGAAAAACAAGTAAGAAATTCCATATAAAAGCTCCCAAAACAGTTAGAAAAGAAAAATATTTTATATCCATTTTAAAAAAGCCTGCCGGGAAAGAAATATATGTACGAAAAAGAGGAATAAGTCTTCCATAAAATACAGAATATTTCCCTTTTTTCAAAAAATACTCCTCACTTTTCATAATAACTTCTTTTGCATTTTTAGTTTTTTTATCGAAAAAATCGTATATCAAACTACCAAAAAATCGACCTAAAAAATAGCAAAATAAACTTCCAGTTATGCTTCCTAAGGTACATACAAAAATAGTTACAAATAAATTCAAATTACCCTCATATACCGAAAACCCAATAAAAGGCAATAAAATTTCACTTGAAAGAGGAAAACAGGCATATTCAAGTGCTGTAACAATGAATATGCCTAAATAACCAATTTTATTTATTAGCAAAACTATAACAAAAAGTATATTATCCATAATTTTTCTCCTTTTTGACATTTTATGAACAATATACTTTTTTGTATGCTTATATTTTTTAAAACAATGTGAGCTGATTTGTTTCAGGTATGCCTTTTAAAACATTATGTTCTTTTAAGAGTTCTATAAGTGTTTTACCCAAAGAAGTTCTTTGTTTGAAATCTTCTATCGTTGTAAATTCGCCATCTTTTCTTGCTTCAACAATACTTGACGCCGCTGTAGTCCCAAGCCCCTGAAGTGACGCAAAAGGAGGTATTAAAGCATTTCCTTCAATTATAAATTTCTTGTCATCTGATTTATACAAATCTATAGGAAGAAATGTAAAACCTCTTTCATAAAACTCAATTATTATTTCAAGTACTGTAAGCTTATTTTTATCTTTTGTTGTTGCCTCATTTCCTTTTTGAGCAATACTGCTTACCGCCTGTCTTGCAGCCTCACAGCCTTTACACATAGAGTCATAATCAAAATCATCAACAGCCCTTACTGAAAAATAAGAGGCATAATAAGCAAGAGGATAATTGATTTTAAAATATGCTATTCTAAAAGCCATCATAACATAAGCCGCAGCATGAGCTTTCGGGAACATATATTTTATCTTTTGACAAGACTCTATATACCAGTCAGGAACATTGTTTTCTTTCATTATGGCAATATCTTCTTCTGTAAGACCTTTACCCTTACGAACCTTTTCCATAATTTTAAAAGATGTTTTATTTGGTACACCTTTTGTAATAAGGTAACTCATTATACTGTCTCTTGTAGAAATACTTTCTTTAAGAGTTATTACTCCTTTTTCTATTAATGTTTCCGCATTTCCCGTCCAAACGTCTGTACCATGAGAAAGTCCGGAAATTCGTATAAGGTCAGAAAAGGTTTTAGGTTTTGTTTTTTCAAGCATCTGCCTTGTAAATTTTGTTCCAAACTCCGGTATACCAAATGTGCCTGTGTGACAGTTTATCTGTTCTCTTGTAACTCCAAGTGCATCTGGAGAGTCAAAAAGTGACATAGTTTTTTTATCATCAAGCTTTACACTTTGAGGATTTACACCTGTCAAATCATAAAGCATTCTTATTACCGTAGGATCGTCGTGTCCGAGAAGGTCAAGTTTTAAAAGTCTACCGCTTATAGAATGATAATCAAAGTGTGTTGTTGTTATTGTACTTTTCATATCATTTGCAGGTCTTTGAATAGGACAAAATTCATGTATATCATGTGACCTTGGAACAATCATAAGTCCTCCCGGATGTTGTCCCGTTGTTCTTTTTATACCTGTACAGCCATTTGTAAGTCGTGCAATTTCTGCATTATGAAGAGTCATATTTCTTTCTTCAAGATATTTTTTTACAAAAACAAACGCTGTCTTTTCCGCCACAGTACCTATTGTACCCGCTTTGTATACATTTCCTTTACCGAAAAGTGTTTCCGTATAGGCATGAGCTTGCTGCTGATATTCTCCCGAAAAGTTAAGATCAATATCAGGCTCTTTATCACCATCAAATCCAAGGAAAGTTTCAAAAGGTATGTCGTGCCCTTCTTTGTTCATTAATGTACCGCATTTTGGGCACACGCAGTCAGGCATGTCACAACCGGAACCGCCCGCCATAAATGTTTCTTTTACAACTTCTGAATCAAAATCTGAGTATTTACAGTTTGGACATACATAATGAGGAGGCAACGGATTTACTTCTGTTATACCAAGCATTGTAGCAACAAAAGATGAACCTACAGATCCCCTTGAACCTACAAGGTATCCATTATCGTTAGAATTCCAAACAAGTTTCTGAGCAATTATATACATAACGGAAAATCCATTTTTTATAATAGAGTTAAGCTCTTTATCAAGACGTTTTACAACAATCTCCGGAAGCTCTTCTCCATATATCGAATGAACTTTATCCATTGTTATTTGTCTTATAGTATCCTCTGCACCTTCAATTTCAGGAGGATATGTATCTTTTGGTATAGGCAAAATCTCTTCCACCATATCAGAAATAAGATTTGTATTTTTTATTACTACTTCTTTAGCTTTTTCTTCCCCAAGATACATAAATTCTTCAAGCATTTCTTCTGTTGTTCTAAAGTAAAGAGGAGCTTGATTATCAGCATCAGGGAAACCCTCGGCAGCCATTATGATTTTTCTGTAAACATCATCTCTTTTGTCCATAAAATGGACATCACAAGTAGCTACAACTGGTTTATTAAGTTTTTCCCCAAGTTCTATTATTCTTTTATTTAAGTTTTTTATATCCTCAACTGAATTTACATTTGAAACTCTGTCAGAATCTATCATAAACATATTGTTTCCAAGAGGCTGAATTTCAAGATAATCATAAAATCTGGCTATTTCTTCAATTACATTTAAAGGCTTGTCCTCTAAGATAGCCCTAAAAAGTTCTCCTGCTTCACAGGCGCTTCCAAGAATAAGTCCCTCTCTTCTTTTTAAAAGCTCTGTTTTTGGAATACGAGGACGTCTGTAGAAATATTTCAAATGGCTTAAAGAAACAAGTTCATATAAATTTCTAAGTCCTGTATAATCTTTTGCAAGTATAACAGCATGATACGCTTTAAGTTTATTATAGTTAACTGTCTGACTTGAAACTATATTTATTTCATCAACCCTATAAACTTCTTTTTCAGCAAGCATATCAATAAGTTTTAAAAATGCCAAAGCTGTAGCATTTGCATCATTTACTGCTCTATGATGGCCTTCTAATGTTACACCAAGGGCCTCACAAACATTATCAAGACTGTGGCTCTTTAACTCTGTAAGCAAGCTTCTTGAAAGTCCTACAGTATCAATAACTGTATTTTCTATGGTTTGTAAATCAAGACGTTTTGCATTTGCTCTTATAAAACCTACATCAAAAGGCGCATTATGAGCTACTAAAATTGCATTTTTACAAAAATCAAGGAATTCAGGTAAAATTACATCTATTGTTTTTGCATTTTTAACCATTTCATCTGTTATTCCTGTAAGTTTTGTAATTTTTTCAGGAATACTCATTTCAGGATTTACAAATACAGAATACTTATCTGTGATTTTACCATTTTGTATTTTTACAGCTCCTATTTCTGTTATTCTGTCCACTTCTCTTGAAAGTCCTGTGGTTTCTATATCGAATACAACAAACTCATCATCAAGAGTCTGCCCCCTTGGATTTTCTACAACAGAACCCAAATCGTCTATAAGATAAGCTTCCATACCGTATATAACTTTTATGTTATTTGCTGCCGCTGCACTCATAGCTTCAGGATAAGCCTGTACAACACCGTGGTCCGTTATGGCTATTGCTTTATGGCCCCATTTTGCCGCACGTTTTATTAAATCTTTTGCAGAAGTTATACCGTCCATTTGGCTCATTTGGGTATGAAGATGAAGTTCTACTCTCTTTTCACCTTCATAATTATCCATTTTTTCTTTAGGGGGATCGGCTTTATTTATATCTTTTGCCGTAATTATCATCTCTTTTTGGAAATTGTCAAAAGCATATTCTCCACGTATTTTTACATATTTTCCATTTTTTATATTTTCTGAAAGTCTTGTATCAAAAACATCTTTATCAGCAAAAAATTTTACAGAAGTTGAATCTGTATAGTCTGTAATATAGAAAGTAACAAGATATACTTTACCACGTTTTCCGTTTATCTCTCTTGTTTCTATATTAAAAATAAATCCTTCTATTACAACTTTTTCATTTTCAGAGCTTAAATCATGAATGTTTACTTTATCTTCAGTAATTTTTTTACCCAATAAAATATCTGTTTCTTGTGGCTCAGTTTTTTCTTTGACAGGTTTTTCATTTACAACCGTTTCTGTATAACTTTCTTTTGAAACTTCTTTTGCAATTTCTTCTTCTCTCTTAAAAAATTCAGATTTAATTTTTTCTTTTTCCTCTTTTGTCATTTCCTTGTCAAAAAACTCAACCTTTGCAGATATTCCCAAGCAATCTGATATTTTCTTTTCAAGGAGTCTGTCTATATTTTTTTCTTTCATTAAAAATGAGGTGCCACTTTTTAACATATATGTAACAGAAGTATCATCAATAATACATACCGATGATTTCATAAGACTTTTACAAACAGGACTCATCTGTGAAATATAATTATATAGTGTATCTTTATATGCAATAAGAGCCCCTTTTTTATTTTCTAAATCATAAGAAAAGCCTATATCAATATTTATAATACCTGGAAGCTGATTTTTAAGCTGAGTTTTTAAAGTATCGATAAGACTTTCATCTATAAGCCCTGGAATAGACATATTAAATGATACTGTTTTTTCTTTTGAAATTATTTTTAAGTCTGAAATTTTAGAATTATCAAAAGTTTCTCTTATAACTTCTGAAAATGACAAATTTTTAAAGACTTCGGAAAAATTTTTATATTCCATAACAAAACACTCTCTACATATTTTTTATCTCTTTTACAAGTTCATCTACAAGTAAATTTTCAGGCACTTTTTTAATAATCTTTCCTTTTTTAAAAACAATACCTTCTCCTTCGCCTCCGGCAATACCTATATCAGCATCTTTTGCTTCTCCTGGTCCATTTACAATACAG
>CALWSX010000140.1 GCA_944384285.1 uncultured Lachnospiraceae bacterium | reverse complement strand
AACCACTTTGTTCTGACGAATTTATACTCCTTTTAATTGAAAACGAAAAATTATTATCATCTATTTTTTGTATAGAAGTTATAGTTGCATCAGCTGGCAACATATTAAAAGTAATAAAAGGCTTTCTATCACTAGTATTAGAATTATCAATATCTTCTTTTCCTAAAAGATCATAATCATTTTTTTCATTTAAAACATCTTTATCAAAGAAGTTTAAAACATTCCCCAATAAAAATATTTCTGATCCTTCCGATCCTTCTGAGTCTTCAGATCCTTCCGGTCCTTCTGGTCCTTCTGATCCTTCCGGTCCTTCCGATCCTCCCGGTCCTTCCGATCCTTCCGGTCCTTCTATTCCTTCTGAGTCTTCTTTATCTAACCCATTAAATACGGGCTCTTCAGAAAAATATATGCTATTATCACTTATTGAATAATTTCCATCTGGAAGAGTTAATCCACTTGGAAAAGTAATAGTAAAAACAAATTCCTGTTGTGTTGTTTCCACACTTTGTGAAATAGTATTTAAATTAAATGAAAACTCTTGTAATCTTTGTCCAATAGGCAAGTTGATTGTTTTTTCATAACTATCAACAAATATAAAAAAACCTCTGTCAGCATTAATACGCATCTTTTGACTCTCAACAATAACTTTAGCTATTTTTTCTTTTTCATAGTCTAAATGTACATTATTTTCTTGTTGATCTTGCCCAAGTTCTTTATTATTTCCTCCATCTATATTTTGCATTATGGAGTTATTATGTTCATTTTCTGTATGTGTCTTAAATTCATTTAAATTATCAGCTGCATATACAGTTACATTAGGTTCAAATAAATAGTCTAAAAAAGATACTATACTGTCTGAATCTGTGCCGCCTTCTGTTCCTTCTGTGCCGTCTTCTATTCCGTCTGTTCCGCTTTCTGTTCCTTCTGTTCCGTCTTCTGTTCCTTCTGTTCCTTCTTCTGTTCCTTCTGTTCCGTCTTCTGTTCCTTCTGTTCCGTCTTCTGTTCCTTCTGTTCCGCTTTCTGTTCCTTCTGTTCCGTCTTCTGTTCCTTCTGTGCCGTCTTCTGTTCCTTCTGTGCCGTCTTCTGTTCCTTCTGTTCCGTCTTCTGTTCCTTCTGTTCCGCCTTCTGTTCCTTCTGTTCCGCCTTCTGTTCCTTCTGTGCCGTCTTCTGTTCCTTCTGTGCCTTCATCTATTACAATATCATCTTCAGGATCTACAATAATTGGATCATTTGCAGTAAAAATAGTATTTTCTACAATAACATCTGATTCCATTATTTCTATATCAAATGAAACTTGAGTATCATCTGGAGCTTTAAAAATAAAAGGAAAAGATACATTATTAAAACTTGTATCAAGGCTGAAACATAAATAATATTTTTCTCCAAAATTTTCTAAGCTTATTTCAACACCTTCTTCAGATATAACTTTTTTATTTATATCTAAAATCCCATTTTCATCTTTAAAATTTTGAAGAGAATTCACTTCTTCTGTAGAAAGTTCAATTTTAATATCGGCATATTCTAATCCCTGATAATCTGTATTAATTTGAGCATTTAAATTAACAATGCCTTCCTCCCCTAAAAATATTTCTTGCTTTTCTGGCTCCCATTTTATTTTCAAATCATATTCATTATTGCCCAAATTTACATCTGCAGACGCTGGTGCCGGAAAAACTGAAATCATCATTATAAATGCCAAAAATAAAGAGGCAAATGATTTCAACTTTTGTAGTTTAAAAAAATTCTTCATATTCCTTCCTCCTTAAAATGTGTCTGTCCCTTTGGTTCAGATTATATATATTCAATAACTGTATTAACAGGTTAACTTTCATATAATATCCCATGTATAACGAATCTTAAGTTTTGAGAATCATTAGTACACGTAGAAAGCGTTACTATTTTGTCCTCCTTACTTGGCAAAACAGAACTATCCCAAAGAGACTTTTGGGTAATTTCTTTAAGCCAGTTTTCATAATCTGAATTTAATTGAAAATCCATATTCCACGAATTACCATTAATTTCAGCATTATAACAAGAAAATATTTGTATTACATAATTTTTTTCAGGGGTTATCAAACTAAGTTTATTTCTTTCAATAAAATATTTTTCTTCTTGATAATTAAGCAACGATGCAAACATTGAACCATCATTCATATTGTGACCATAAATAATTGAATTTTTGTCTGAAAAATCTTTTTTATTTCTATAGTCAAGAAATATACATCCTGAACTATTTTTTTCTTTATTAAAAAGATGATTAAGATAATAGTTGTTGTCTTTTCCTTGTGCTATAGGGTAATTTATAGTTCCATCAAAATCCTTTATCCACGCTATAATTTCAGAATTAATGTTTTTTAGCTCATTAAAATCTATTTCATTTATTTTATCAATATCTCCATCTTCTTTTTTTTCATTATTTTGAGGATAATCTGTTTGTGATATAATTTTTAAATCATTATATAATCTTTCACCAGCCTTATATTCCTCAATATTGTATTTTATTTTAAATGCACTATATATCATAACTATTAGACAACAAAATCCAATTAAAATAAAAATATATTTCTTTATTTTCATTTTTTCACCCTTAATTCAAATTCATGTTCATAATAATTATCTTACGGGTATACAATACTCTAACTCATAAATAAACAGCATATTTTTGATTTTATTAATTAATTTTTTTTATTAATAAATAAGTACATAAATAAAACCTTATACTTAAAATTATCTTTTCTTTACTTTTATAAAGACATTTTACAAATCATGTAAAAATTATAAAATTATTTACGATTATAAATAGAGTTGTTAAACATGTCAAGTTTGTTTCAGATACAGTTATAATCTTTCAGAAAATTTTACAATTTTTTTTGTTAAAATGTCAAAATTCTGCGCCTTAATTATAATATAGAAAATTTTTCCAGTCAAATTATTCATCATTTATAAATTTAAATCCAAAAAACTAAATTTTATAAAGCTTAAAATATTAACAAACATATAACTATTTACATAAATTTAAGCAAACTAAAAAATTTATTAATAATAATTATTAAAAATTGAAACATATTTTTTACTTTACTTAACAAAATAATTGTCTAAGTTTGTTTTATATAAGTTTTTTAATATTATAATATATATCTTTTTACAAAACTGTAACTTTGTTACATACAACATTATATATTATTTAAAAATAAATATCAATTAGTATATATTTTATTTTATAATTTCAAAACTATATTTCCAATTTCTTTATTTTTAAATAATTTTACTTATAAAAAAACTCCATTTAAAAGATGAGAACTCATCTTTTAAATGGAGTAAAATAAATTATTTATTAATATATATATTATACAAAAATATATTTAAGTATAAATGCTATTGCTAATACATACATAAGCCAGTGAACTTTCTTTTCTTTTACACGTCCTGAAACAAGCTGGATAAGTACATAAGAAATAACACCTAATGAAATACCTTCTGAAATAGAATACATGAAAGGCATAGCGATCATAGCAACAAATGCCGGAACAGCTTCACTCATATCGTCAAATTCAACTCTTATTATAGTTGAAACCATCATAAATCCTACAACAATTAAAGCAGGTGCTGTAGCAAATGAAGGAATTGCTAAAAATATAGGTGAAAGGAATAAAGCTAAAGCAAATAAAATTGCTGTTACTACTGATGTAAGACCTGTTCTACCGCCTACCATTACACCTGAAGAGCTTTCTACAAATGTTGTAACTGTAGATGTACCTAAAACAGCACCTAAAGATGTACCAATAGCGTCTGCTAATAAAGCGCCACGAATACGTGGGAGTTTACCATTTTCATCAAGCATATCTGCTTTTGAAGCAACACCTATAAGAGTTCCTAAAGTATCAAATAAGTCTACAAATAAGAATGAAAGCATAATAGTAATAAAATTAATTTCTAAAAGACCGGAAAAATCCATCTTTAATAAAGTAGGACTTAAAGAAGGAATTGCAAAACCTTTTGAAAAATCAGGTAATACTGAGAACATACCTAAATCTGCATTTGGCTGATAAATACCTACTAATTGGAAAATTATACCTAATACCCATGTAGCTAAAATACCAAGTAAAATTCCACCCGGTACTTTTTTTATCATAAATACAATTGTTAATATTACACCTATAAATGCTAATAAAGCTCCAATACCTTGTGACCAAAAACTTCCATCAGCTAAAGATGCTCTAAAAGGAAAGATAGATACCAATGTAGAACTGTCTACAACAAGTTTTGAGTTCTGTAAGCCTATAAATGCAATAAACAAACCAATACCACATGTAACACCAATTTTTAAAGATGACGGAATACAGTTAAAAATAGCTTCTCTTACTTTTGTTAAAGAAAGCACAATAAATATAATACCTTCAACAAATACTGCCGCTAAAGCAACTTCCCAACCATAACCCATCTGGCCTACAACTGTATAAGCAAAATAAGCATTTAAGCCCATACC
>CALWSX010000139.1 GCA_944384285.1 uncultured Lachnospiraceae bacterium | reverse complement strand
TTGCACAATGATTGAACACCTTCCAAAAGGTAAAAAAATTGAAGATTGCAAAGTTGTTTTTGTAGGTGACGCCACACAGGTTTGTGCTTCACTTATGATGATTGCTACAAAAATTGGTATGAAATTTGTTCATTTTGGACCTAAAGGATACCAGCTCAGAGAAGAACACATTAAAATTGCTGAAGAGAACTGTAAAAAATCAGGCGGTTCTTTCCTTATAACAGAAGATGAAGATGTTGCTTTAAAAGATGCTGACTTCATTTATACAGACGTTTGGTATGGTTTATATGAAGCTGAACTTTCAGAAGAAGAACGTCTTGGTATCTTCTTCCCTAAATATCAGGTTAAATCAGAAATGCTTAAAAAAGCTGCTCCTCACGTAAAATTTATGCACTGTTTGCCTGCTACAAGAAATGAAGAGGTTACTGATGAGGTAATTGATTCTGAACATTCGGTTGTATTTGATGAAGCAGAAAACAGACTTACAGCTATGAGAGGTATTCTTGTATTCTTAATGAAGAGACATTACAAACCTTTTGACGAAAAACAGAAGGAAAAAGTTAAAGACGAATTAATTGATACTCTTTCATCTATGCATTTTTAAAAAATAAATAAGGCAGGGTTAACCCTGCCTTACCTATAAAAATATACTTTGTTTTTTAACAAAAAAAGGAGGTAATCTTTACTTGCCTGAAAATAAAAAGAAATTTAAGTTAATCGATGCTATACTTACAGTTATTTGTGTTGTATTTGTAGCTGAAGCTGCCGCTCCTGTTGCAGCAATCGGTAATTCACAATATTTTTGGTGGATATTTTTAATTATAGCTTTTTTAATTCCTTATGGTCTTATAGCGTCTGAACTTGGTACAACTTATGACGGCGAAGGCGGACTTTATGACTGGGTTAGAAAAGCTTTTGGACCAAAATGGGGCGCACGTGTTGCCTGGTTTTATTGGATAAACTATCCTTTATGGCTTGCATCTTTGGCAGTTATGACCCCTGATATATTAGGTCTTGTTTTTGGCGTAGAATTTTCTACATTTGTTTCTGTGCTTTTACAGCTTTTATTTATTGCAATCGTTGTATTTATAAGTTTTTTCCCTGCATCAGACAGTACTTTAATATTAAACGGATCTGCTGTAATAAAAGTAGGTCTTGCTCTTCTTCTCGGAGGACTTGGTATATATGGAGCTTTAACAAAGGGTGTTGCAAATGAATATACTTTTTCATCTCTTCTTCCTTCTCTTAATCTCCACAGTCTTTCTTTCATATCTGTAATTATATTTAACTTCCTCGGATTTGAAGTTATATGTACTTTTGCGGACGATATGGAAAATCCTAAAAAACAGATACCTCAATCTATTATTATAGGCGGTATCGTTATAGCTGCAATTTATATTATTTCCGCATTTGGTATAGGGGTTGCTATACCAACAGAAGAGATTAGTACAAGCAGTGGTCTCATTGACAGTATACAGCTTTTATCTGGTATGCAAACAGGACTTTTCATTAACATTGTAGCTATACTTTTCCTTTTAACTCTTTTTGGAAATATGATTTCTTGGGCTTTTGGTGTAAATTCAGTTGCAAGATATGCCGCTCTTAACGATGAAATGCCTAAAGTATTTTCATATACAAGCAAAAAGAATAATATGCCTATAGGTGCTGCAATTATGAATGGTATTGTTGCCGCTGTAGTTGTAATAATATCTCCGTTTATACCAAATCAGGATATTTTCTGGAGTTTCTTTGCTCTTAATTTAGTAACTCTTTTACTTTCATATCTTCCGGTATTTCCTGCTTTCTTAAAACTTCGTAAAGTTGATGGGAAAACAAAAAGACCTTTTAAAGTTTCCGGAAGTGATAATTTGCTTAAATTAATGGCTTATATGCCTATGGTTATTATTATAATATCCCTTATTTTCGTTGCTGTTCCTTTATCCTTCGATCCTGAAACTCTTTCCTCTACTCTCCCAATAACAATAGGTGCAGTACTTTCTATAATTATTGGAGAAATAATAATACTTGTTAAAAAAATAGGCTCTAAAAAATAACTTTAGTAAACTTAATTTTTAGATTATTATATATCCAAAAACAAATGGCAAGGGCTATAAAAATATAACTCTTGCCATTTTAATATTACATTATTTTAGGAAACTGAATTTCAATAGTTGTTCCCTTATCAATCTCACTTTCAACGCTGATTTTAGCTTTATGAAGTTCTGCACCATGTTTTACTATAGAAAGACCTAACCCTGTTCCACCTGTTTCTTTTGAACGACTTTTATCTACTCTGTAAAATCTTTCAAAAATATGTGGAATATCACTTTTTTCTATTCCTATTCCTGTATCAGAAACTTTTAAAGAAACTTTATCATCTAAAGTTTTAACTTCAATTACAACCTTTCCTTTTTCTTTATTATATGTTATAGCATTATCACAAAGATTGTATATCATTTCGTTTATAACAGGCTTAATTCCCTTTATTTTAGAATTATCACAAATAATATCTATAGATATTTCTCTTGTTTCTGACTTTTCTAAAAGGGATTCTCTTACACTCTTGCAGATATCAAAAAGCTCAATATCAACAAATTCAGAAGTTAAATTTCCTTCATCAAGTCTTGAAAGTTTTATTATATCCTGTATAAGATTCAAAAGACGTGCTGCCTCTTCATGTATTTTTTTTGCAAAATATGGAATTTCTGCCGGTTTTACAATACCATTTTCTATGAGTTCCGCACTGCCAAGTATTGTAGAAAGCGGTGTCTTAAGTTCATGAGAAACATTTGCTGTAAATTCACGTCTCATCTTTTGAGCGCTTTCTTCATCTGTAACATCACTTATAAAAAGGAATACTGATATATCCTCATTTTCAGATTTAGTAGTACTTGCATATATTTTATAAACTATATTATCTATATTTATTACACAAGTTGAGCTGTTACCTTTAAATGCTTCTTCAACAGCAAATTTATAATCAAGATTTCTGCAAAAATCAAGATAATAATTTCCCTCAGAACAAGAGAAAATTTCCTCTGCTTTTTTATTGGACATGATAACTTTTCCATTTTTATCCAAAGTTATTATACCATCACTTACATTCTCTATAACATAAGTTATTTCTTTATTTTTTTGCGTAAGATCATCCATCTGTGCTTTTATTTTTTGATTTTGCTTATCAATTCTTAATAAAAGAGGAGATAATTCCTCATACACATCATTTGATAAAGGATCTTCAAGATTAATATTATTAATAGGCTCTATAGCCTTTTTAGAAACTCTTCTTGCAAATACTACAGAAAGAATAAGGGCTACAAGCGCAATTATAAAAATTGGTCTTAACATACTCATAACCAAAGAAATTACAGAAAGCTGTGTAGTTGATACACGAAGTACTGAACCGTCAGGAAGCCTTTTTGCACTATAAAGAGTTTTTTCTGAAAGAGTTACTGAATTTCTTGAACTTTGCCCATACCCCGATTCCAAAGCTTCTTTAAATTCTTCTCTTTCCATATGGTTTTCCATAGTATCAGAGCTTGCCTTACTATCATATATTACCTCTCCGTCACTTTCTATCCAGGTAATACGATATTCATTTATATTTAAACCATCAAAAAAGTCTTTACCATCAAGTACAACACCTTTTTCTATAACTTGAAGTTGGTTTCGTAACTGGAAAAACTGTTCGTTTGTAAAATGCTCATACAAAACGCCTAGAATGAGAACTATTGTAAACAAAAGTGCAATTACCAAAACTTTTGTTATAGCTTTTATCATCTTCTCGGTCATTTTACCCCTCCTATCTTATAACCTACACCCCTTACTGTTTCTATATATTCTCCACAAGATAGAAGCTTTGTTCTAAGAGTTCTTATATGAACATCTACCGTTCTTGTCTCTCCATCAAAATCATACCCCCATATTTTTTGAAGAAGAGTATCTCGTGTTAAAACTTTGCCTTGATTTTGAAGCATTAATTTAAGCATACTATATTCTTTTAGTGTAAGCTCAATAGAAACCCCTGCCGCTGAAACTGAATGGGCTCCATCATTAAGTACAAGATCCTTAAAAGAATATATTCCTGAGTCTTTGTCATTTTCAAATCGTCTTAAAACAGCTTTTACTCTTGAAACAAGCTCCATAAGACCAAACGGCTTTGTAATATAGTCATCTGCACCTATATCAAGCGCAATTACTTTATCATATTCAGTATCTTTTGCGGTAAGCATTATTACAGGTATTTTTTGAGTCTTAATATCAGAACGTAATTTTTTTAAAATAGATATACCATCTTCTCCCGGAAGCATAATATCTAATAAAACAAGCTTTGGCGTTTCTTTTCCGAGAAAATCAAAAAATTCACGTCCACAAGAAAATCCATAAGCTTCAAAACCTGTGTTATTAAGTGTATAACAAACAAGTTCTCTGATACTGTTATCGTCCTCAACTATTACAATCACTCTTTACTCCTCCTTATGCTTACCTGTTATAGAAAACAATACCCATTCCGCAATATTTGTGGCATGATCTGCAATTCTTTCTAAGTATTTAGCAATCATTAATACATCAATAATTGCTTCTCCATTTGTATTTTCGCTTTTTAACAATTCGATTATATCACATTTTACTGTATAAAATAAAGAGTCTACTATATCATCATAAGCTATTACGCTTTCTGCAAGTTTCTGGTCTCTCTTTACAAATGAGTCTATAGAATCTTTAACCATCTTAACTGATTCTTCTGCCATTTTTTTAATATGCGGTGAAATCATACTGTATGTTCCAACCGTATATTGTGCAAGCTCCGCAATATCAGAAGCCTGGTCTCCTATTCTTTCAATGTCTGTAATCATTTTAAGAGCAGACGAAATTATTCTTAAATCTCTTGCTACTGGCTGTTGTTGAAGAAGAAGTCTCAAACACTGCTGTTCTATTTCTTTTTCTTTTTCATCAATCTCAGAATCAACTTCTACAGATTTCTTCGCAAACTCAAGTTCTCCTTCTATGAAGGCTCTTACCGCAAGATAAATAGCATTTTCACAAAGAGCTCCCATTTCAGTTAAATTATTATTAAGTTCTGAAAGCTGTCTATCAAATCTGTTTCTCATTTTCCTTAACCCTCCTATATCTTATATGCAAAAATTTATTATCCAAATCTTCCCGTAATATAATCTTCCGTTCTCTTTTCTTTAGGTGTTGAGAATAATTTTTCTGTATCGTCCATTTCAACAACCTCTCCAAGAAGGAAAAATGCTGTCTTATCTGAAATTCTTGTTGCTTGCTGCATATTATGGGTTACTATTACTATAGTATATTTTTTCTTAAGTTCAATAGCTAAATCTTCAATTTTTGATGTAGAAATAGGGTCAAGCGCTGATGTAGGTTCGTCCATTAAAAGAATTTCAGGCTCTACAGCCAAAGCTCTTGCAATACAAAGTCTCTGCTGCTGACCACCTGATAAT
>CALWSX010000138.1 GCA_944384285.1 uncultured Lachnospiraceae bacterium | reverse complement strand
GTTATACTTACAACACTTGGAGAAACCTGTTTTATTATTTCTACAGCATCATTACTTGAACTTGATGCTTTGGAGGAAGATGTATTTAATATTGGTTCATTGTAAGTTGCTGTAACCCCAGATTTTTTTGAATCGAGATAATTTTTTGTAAGAGCAAAAGATGCCCCGATACTACCGCCTCCAAGTACACTAACAGCTGCAACAATAGCAACAATTTTTCCGAACTTTTTAGGTTTATTTTTATGTTTAATAGTTTCTTTAACATGAGAATTAGAACTTTTTTCTGTTTTTCTATTATTTTCTTTTGTATTATTCTGTTCTAAGTTTTTATCATCTGATAATTTTTTTTCCGGATCTTCTGATACCTCCTTTTCGTCTGTTACAATAGTATTTGAATTAATTTCTAATTCTTCTTCGTAGTATTCATTTTTTTCTTGGTTAATATCCCCTTCTTTCTTTTCTGTATTGTTTTCTATATCAAAATTTTGGGAATTATCGTTTATATTATTTTCTGAAATAGAATTTGCATTCATTTCATCGTTTTCATTATTTATATTTGTAATGTCTGTATCATTTATTTCATTTATTAATTTTTCATTTTCATCTTTATTATTCATAAAAAATCCTCCAATCAGAATTAACACTTATATTTTTTAATCTGTATCAACTTTATGGTTATATAATACATTATAAATTTGAACAAAATATGAACAATTAATAAATATTTTTTTAATATTTTTAAAAATTTTTTGAATAAAAAAAACCGCCATTTAGGCGGTTTTGATTTTTAACTTGCTTGATCCAAAAGTGATGGATGTTCAAACCTATATTTAAGTAAACTATAATTTCTTAAATTCAAATCATGCTGCATTTCTGCATTATCTACTGCAAGAACTGCTTTATCAAGAGTAAGTTTTGTAATATTACCTAAGTTATAGTTAATCTCAGCTGTTTTATAATCCATAAGAGCTTCCTGATATGCTTTTTCTGAAAGTTCTATAGACTGTTCTAAAACTTTAAGATTGCTGTAAGTATCAATTACAGATGTTCTTATACTTGTTTTGGCATCAGCTATATCTCTTGATGCTTTATTTATAGCAGCTTTTTTCTCTTCATATGATTCAGCAGAAGGAGTTCCATCTGCAAGATAAATTTTTTCATTCTTTTCTGCTAACTCCAAAGTATCTTGAAGAGACTCTACTTTCAAAGATGTATTTGCAGCAACATTCGCATGTGCAACAATATCTCCAATTTCTTCAACTTTTTCATAAGTATAATCTCTGTCAACAAGTTCAAATTGCTGATTTTCATTTAATCCAAGAGTTTTTCTTATAGCATTAGTAGCTATATCAAGCTCTGATTTTTTTGCATCAACTCCAAGTTTTGCTTGTTTTTCTGTATTTTGGAGTTTAAAGAAATCATTTTCACTTATCATATTAAGATCTTTTTTAATTCTACCATTAGCAAGTTCTGTCTTTGCAATTTCATAATTTTTCTGAGCAATATTAAGTTCTTTTTCTACTTTATAAAAATTATCAAACAAAGACATAACACTAAGTGTAGTTGCTTCTTTTATAAGCTCTTTAGAATTTTCAGAGTTATTTATGTTTGTAGTTAAAGAATCAATTGATTTTATAAAATTTACTTCAACTGCATTTAAAGCTCCTGTTGCATCTGGACTAAGTGTTGCATATTGTTCACTAAGCTTTTGTTTTTGGTCTTCCATAATTTCAAGAGACTCAACAAGCGTTTTAAGTGAAGAATTATTTTTTTCGGCAAGCTTTAATGCCTCATCAAAATCAATTATCCTTACTCCATTTTCATTATATGTGTTATCTGTTCCTTCTTCTTTTGTTGTGGTTTCAACTTTTTTTGTAGATTTTATTTCTTTTCCCTCTATTGATGCAAATACAGGTACAGACATAAAAAGAGATAATATAGTTGAAATTACAACAAGTCTATTTAAATAATGTCTTTTCAAAAACATCTACTCCTTATTTCTTGAAATTAAATGTAATAATTTCTTCTTTATCACTAGCTGAACCATTTATTCTTACAGGTACAGTAAGTGTACAATATTTATAGTCTTCAGGAATGAGTTCCATTACAAGTGTTCCATCATAACTATCATTACGATTAATATCATTGTACCATTTTTGATCCCAATCACCGAAAACTTTTGTCATTCCATATTCTTTACCATCAACAGTAAGTTTTGCATCTGACTGGTTCAACTGAATTTTTGTATCACCTGTATTTTCAAGTTTAATATATAATCTTGTCTTATTATCTACCTGACTTCTTGAAATACCATTCAAGGAAATTATATATGTTCCTTTATTAATTGTTATAGGAAGATCTTTATAAACTTTATTTCCATCAACGGCATCTTCACTATCAACATAAACAATTTTTTCTACTTCCTTAATAACTTCCACAACTTCCGGTTCAGGTTTAGGAAGATCAACAGAAACTTGACGTTTTACAACATCCCAACCAACAGTTGCACCCATATTTTCACTTATAAAACGAATTGGCACATAAGTACTATCCTTATAGTTTAATGCTGGAAGGTTTGGATCCTGTGCAACCACTTTACCATCAATTTTAAAAGTTACATCTTGAGGTATAAATGCTTCAACCTTTGTTATATTTGCAGCAATAACATTAGATGTAATCATAACAGCAACACCTAAAGTAAATCCCATTGCAAAGCTTTTAATTTTTTTCATTAATATTCCCCCTTTTTTCACTAAACCATATTACAGGTTTTAATATAAATAGTATAAAGTATTTCTTTTAAATTATCAATTAGTAAATATTAATTTTTACTTAAGTATTTCGTAAGTCTTAATTAATCCTTTTAAATTTTGATATTGATTGAAAAAAAACCACTTTTAATGTATACTTAAACAGATAATGAAAGGAATGTTTGTTTATGTCATATGAAAATAATGGTCTTGTTTTAAAATCAAATATTATCCCTGTCCAAACAGATTTTATAGAAAAAATTATGCCATCAGCCCCTCCTGCATTTTCTTTAGTATACCTTTTTGCACTTTCAAAATGTATTAATAAAGAACCTATTACAAACGAAGAAATTGCAAAAAACCTTTCTCTTTTAGAATCTGATGTTGTAAATGCTTTGAAATATTTTAAAGAAAAAAACGTTATTTCTATAGATGAAAAAAATAATGCTATAAACTTTTTGGATATTTCAATCGATAGAAATAATAATATTTGTGAAAAAACATCTTATTTAAGTAAAAAGCCTGAATATTCTCCTGATGAAATTGCTTTATATTCCGAAAAATCTAAAGATGTTAAAGAGCTTTTTTTAACTGCACAAAATTATCTTGGACGTTTGCTTTCTTACAATGATATGCAAATACTTTTTGGCATTTATGACTGGCTTGCACTTCCTTTAAATGTTATAGAAATACTTCTTGCTTATGCTGCTAAAATAGGAAAAACATCTATGAGTTACATTGAAAAAATAGCAATATCATGGGCAGATGAAAATATAAATACACCTGAAAAAGCACTTCAGAAAATTGATACATACAATAAAAAATACAAACAAATTTTAAAATCTTTTGGAATATTAGACAGGCTTCCTGTTGAGTCTGAAAAAATGTATATTAAAAAATGGACTGATGATTTTGGTTTTTCTATAGATATAATTTGCCTTGCATGTGAAAAAACAATATTACAAACATCAAAAGCAAGTTTCCCTTATGCCGATAAAATCCTTGAAAATTGGCATAAAAATAATGTTTCATCTGTTGATGATATTTTAAAACTTGAAGAAAATTATAAAAATTCAAAACAAAATTTACAAAAACCATTAGAAAAACAACCTATCAGAGAGTCTGTTAAAAATAAATTTGTAAACTACGAACAGAGAAATTGGGACTTTGAAAAACTTAGAGAACTTGAAAAACAGTTTATGGATAAGGAGCTTAAAAAAAAATAATTAAGGGGTGATATTTTTGCCTTTAAAAAGTGAAATTTATAAAGAAATATTAAAATCATACGATAAAGACCGTTCTATAGCAGAAGAAAGACTAAAAAATAATAAAAAAGCAATTTATACGGCTGTTCCAAGAATTAAAGAAATTGATGATGAAATAACAAAATCCAGTATTAATATGGCTAGACTTGTTATAGACTCTCCCGAAAATAAGGACTTAATACTTAAAGAAATAAAAGAGCGCATTTCTTTATTAAATCAAGAAAAAAGAGCCCTTCTTAAAGAAAACAAAATTTCTGAGGACTTTTTAAAAATAAAATATAAATGCGAAAACTGCTCTGATACAGGATACATAGGAACTGAAAAATGTTCTTGTTTTATGCAAAAAATTGCTGATGCAATAACAAAAAATTCAAATTTAAAAAACATTTTAAATTCTGAAAATTTTGACTATTTTGATTTTTCTTTATATTCAGATAAAAAATATGAAAATGAAGACCTTTCCCCACTTGAAAATATACAGAAAATTTTTAATATTTGTATTAATTATGTAAAAGATTTTAATACATGCTATACTAATCTTCTATTTTATGGTGGAACAGGTCTTGGAAAAACCTTTCTTTGTAATTGTATAGCAAAAGACCTTCTTGATAAAGGAGTAAGCGTACTTTATTTGACTTCATCACAGCTTTTTAAAATATTTGATGATGAACAGTTTAACAAAGAAAAGGAAAAAAACAGATTAAACGAAATTTTCGAAGTTGATTTACTTATAATTGATGACCTTGGAACAGAGTTTTCTACCGCTTTTTCAAGCTCTGCTTTATTTAACGTAATAAACACAAGATTAATTGAAAAAAAACCTGTAATTATTTCTACAAACCTTAAAATGAATGATTTTGTAGGTCAATATTCAGACAGACTTGTTTCAAGAATCATGGGTAACTACACAACTTTACGTTTTTTTGGAAACGATATTAGGATTTTGAAAACAATGAATACATTATAATTAAAACCCCTTTTAAAAAGGGGTTTTTCTGTTC
>CALWSX010000137.1 GCA_944384285.1 uncultured Lachnospiraceae bacterium | reverse complement strand
GTGAAGGCCGTCAAAGTTTCCAAGTGTTACAACTGTATTTTCATCTATATTAAAATTTTCAGTTACTATATGTTTCATAGCAATCACCTAAATTTGTTCATAAAAAAATTTAAAGCATAACTTTTACAGGTTTTACGCATATTAAATTTTTTTCTTCATCCATTGTAAATTTATAAATACCGCAAAATTCTCCTAAACTGTCATAAACCAAAGTTTCATCGTCCAATTTTATTTCATTTTCAGTTTTTAAAAAAGCATATTCGTATACTTTTCCACCGTTATGGAGAAACTTATCTCCTTTTTGTGAAATATAAGTCTTGTTATATCCTGTAAGTACTTTATCAATAGGTATTATAACTTCATCAAGACGGTTTTCTTTTGCTAAAAGCTTAAGAGTATCGAGTTTTACGGCATTTTCTATATTAAATACGCCTGTTTTCAAACGAGTAAGGCTTGACATACAAGCTCCACATTTTAATTTTTCGCCTATATCTCTGCAAAGAGTTCTTATATAAGTTCCCTTGTGACAGGATACGTCAATTACGAATTTATTAGGCGGATTAAAAGATATAATTTCAATATCATCTATAACAACAAGGCGTTTTTCTCTTTCTATTTCTTGGCCTTTTCTTGCAATTTCATACAGTTTTTTCCCGTTTATTTTAATAGCGGAATACATAGGAGGGGTTTGATAATAATCTCCAATAAAACTTAAAACTGCATTTTTAATCTCGTTTTCGTTAAAATTAACTTCTTTTTCCGATATAATTTCGCCCCAAATATCTTCCGTTGTTGTTTCAATTCCAAGAGTTACCTCAGCCCTGTATTTTTTGTTTCCAGACATTATAAGTTCTGAAATTTTAGTACCTTTTCCGAGACAGATAGGTAAAACACCCTCAGCGTCAGGGTCAAGAGTACCTGTATGACCAACTTTTTTCTGGTTTAAAGTTTTTCTGACAACGGCAACAACATCGTGGGAAGTAAAGCCTTTTTCTTTGTAAATATTAATTATTCCGTCCAAGAATATTTCTCCTTAAAATCAAAACAATTTATCGATTTCTTCCTTAATTTTTTCAATAACTTCGTCAAAAGGAAGAGAAATAGTACAGCCTGCTGCTTTAATATGTCCGCCGCCGCCAAATACATTTGCGACAGCGCATACATTATATTCATCTTTTGCACGAAAACTTACTTTAAATGAACCTTCTTCTTTTTCATAAATAAAGAAGGCTATTTTTACACCTCTGACAGATATAAGTTCGGACACAATCATATCAAGGTCTTTGTATGTGCCATTAAATTCTTCTATATCTTTTTTTGTAATTCCGGAGTAAAGAACTTTTCCGTTATGCAGAAAAACAGATTTTTCAATAGCACGACCTAAGAGCTTATGAGCTGCAACAGATTTTTCTCCCATTACCGAGTTGTATATTTTAGAAAATGGTATATCAAGTTTAAAAAGCTCTGTAACTGCTTCCATTGTTTCTATAGTTGTACAAGGGTGTCTAAGACCGCCTGTATCACCTATAATTCCAGCATATATTGCGGAAGCAATATCTTTGTTAATACCTGTTTTTTTGAGTATATTGTAAACCATTTCTGAAGTAGAAGAAAAATCAGGTATGATATAGTTTATGTTACCGAAGTTTGTGTTTCCGTGATGATGGTCAATATTAATTGTAAAATATTTTTTTATAAAAATTTCGGCTTTTCCAAGTCGTGCTTCAGTTGCACAGTCAAGAGATATAAATAAATCTCCTTCTATATCTTCTATGTTATCATGAACAACGAATTCCTGGCCTGGGAGAATTTTAAATCTTTCATCAAATTGTTCTAAAGCTACAATAGGGGTCTTGCCCATGCTTTTTATTTTTAAAGCAAAGGCAAGACATGAACCGATTGCGTCTGCGTCGGGGTTTGTGTGGGCGGAAAGTATAATTTTTTCAGAAGTACTTATTTTTTTCAATATTTCATCAATAATTTTTTCCACTTTTAAAAGTTTCCCCCTTAAAATTTTATTTTTGTGAATTTATTTCATCAATAAGTTTATTAATTTTTACTGAATATTCAACAGATTCATCAAGCTTAAAAATAAGCTCCGGTGTAAATCTTAAATTAATTCTTTCGGCAAGAAGATGACGCATAAAACCTTTAGCATTTTCCATTCCGGTCATAACGCTTTGTTTTTCTTCTTCGTTGCCTAAAACCGAAATATATACTTTGCAGTATTTTAAGTCTGGAGTTGTTTCTGCACGCATAACACTTGTCATTGTGCTAATTCTTGGGTCTTTTAATTCCATTCTTATAATCTGAGAAAGTTCTCTCATTATTTCGTCATTTATTCTTGTAAGTCTGTTATTTGATTTCATATATATTACCTTCTTTCCTAAAATAAAAGTAATTTTTTAAATTGAAAAAGTAGTAAAGATATGTTGTTACTATAGTATATCCAAACTTTTGTTTTAGGATTAAAAAATTTTTTATTATTTACGTGGAACTTCAACCATTGTGAATGCTTCCACAACATCGCCTTCTTTAAGGTCGTTGTATTTTTTGATAACAAGACCGCATTCATAGCCTTCTTTTACTTCTTTAACGTCATCTTTAAAACGTTTAAGAGAGTCAAGTTCGCCTGTATGGATAAGTTTGTTGTCTCTGTATACTCTAACACCTGCGTTTCTTACAAATTTACCGTCTGTGATATAACTTCCGGCAATAGTTCCAACACCAGATGCTTTAAATGTCTGTCTTACTTCTGCATGACCGATAATCTGTTCTTCATAGATTGGATCAAGCATACCTGTCATAGCTGATTTAACATCATCGATAGCCTGGTAAATAACTCTGTAAAGTCTTAAATCTACTTTCTGTTCTTCTGCAAAAGATTTGGCAATAGGTTCTGGTCTTACGTTAAAACCTATGATAATAGCATTTGAGGCAGATGCAAGCATAACGTCTGATTCAGTGATAGAACCAACACCACCATGAATAATTCTAACTCTTACTTCTTCATTTGAAAGTTTTTCAAGACTTGCACGTACAGCTTCAACTGATCCCTGTACGTCAGCTTTAACAACGATATTAAGTTCTTTAACATTTCCGGACTGGATTTGGCTAAAGAGGTCATCAAGTGAAACTTTCTGAGGAGTATTTTTGATCATATCGCTTCTGTTTTGAGCGATAACTGTTTCAGCAATAGATCTTGCCTGTTTTTCACTTTCTGTTACATAGAAGCTTTCGCCGGAAGCTGGAACTTCAGAAATACCAATAATTTCTACAGGTGTAGAAGGGCCGGCTTTTTTAACACGTCTGCCTTTATCGTCAGTCATAGCTCTTATTTTTCCGTAAGATGAACCCATAACGATAGGGTCACCTACACAAAGTGTACCTTCCTGAACAAGAACTGTAGCAACAGGGCCACGGCCTTTGTCAAGCTGAGCTTCAATGATAGTACCTCTTGCTTTTTTATTAGGGTTAGCCTTAAGCTCTTTCATTTCTGTAACAAGAATGATCATTTCAAGGAGGTTATCAATACCTTCTTTTTTTATATTGTAAACAGGAACACAGATAGTATTTCCGCCCCAGTTTTCAGCTACAAGTCCGAATTCTGTAAGTTCATTCATAACTCTGTCCGGATTAGCTGTGTCTTTATCCATTTTGTTTATAGCAACAATTATTTCAACTCCGGCAGCTTTTGCATGGTTTATAGCTTCTATTGTCTGTGGCATAACACCGTCATCGGCAGCAACAACGAAAACCGCACTATCTGTAACCTGAGCACCTCTCATACGCATAGCTGTAAAAGCTTCGTGTCCTGGAGTATCAAGGAAAGTTATAGGTTTTCCGTCTACAGTTACAGTATAAGCACCTATATGCTGAGTAATACCGCCAGCTTCGCCTTTTGTAACACTGCTGTGTCTAATTGCGTCAAGAAGAGATGTTTTACCATGGTCAACGTGACCCATAACTACAACTACAGGAGGTCTTTCAACAAGGTCTTTTTCATCATCTGGTTCGTCTTTTAAAACAGTTTCAAATATGTCTTTTGGTTTTTCTTTTTCAAAAATAACATCATATTCTTCACCGATTTTTTCTATAACATCAAAGTTTATGGACTGGTTTATACCTGCCATAATACCTTTTTTCATAAGGAGTTTGACAATTTCTGAACCGCTTACTGAAAGGAGGTCAGCAACTTCTTTTACAGTAAGTGTTTCAGGAACTTCTATAGTTTTTATATCATCTTCTATTATTTCTTCATCTGCTACTGTTTCTTCTGCTATTTCTTCTTTCATTTCTTTTTCAACCACTTTTTCTGCATTTTTTTTATTTGAATCTTCTGATGTATTTGAAGTGTTATTAAGTTCTTCATAGTATTCTGTAATGAGGTCAGCATCACTGTCATCAATTCCGCTCATGTGGCTTTTTACCTCAATGCCGAATTCTGTAAGTTTATTAATCAATTCTTTATTTGATATGTCGAGCTTTTTTGCAAGCTCATGAACACGAACTTTACTCAATAGGCACACCTCCGTTGTGTAATATATTTTTAAAAACGATTATAATTCACTAGCAAGTTTAAGTATTTTATCCGCAAATCCGTCAGATGTAACTGCTAAAACGGCTCTTTTTTCTTTTCCGGTTTTTTGTCCGAGCATTTCCAAATTTCCGAACATAAGAAGTTTTACGTTATAATGAGATGTTAAATTTGTAAACTTCTTTTTTGTGTTTTGGGAAGAGTCTGCGGCAAGTATTAAAAGTTTAACTTTGCCATTTTCTCTTACAGCATTTTCACATCCGAATTCGCCTGTTATAAGCTCTCCAGCCTTCATACAAAGACTGAGTAGAGAATAAATTTTATTTTCATTCATTGATTTTATTAAGTTCCTCCAAGATTTTCTCATATACACTTTCAGGAACAGCCGCTTTGAAAGAACGTTCAAGTCCTTTTGATTTTTTTGCTTTTTCAAGACATTCTTTGTTAGGGCAGATATAAGCGCCTCTTCCCGCCATTTTTCCCGTAAAGTCTATTGATATTTCTCCTTCATTGCTTCGCACAATTCTTACGAGCTCTTTTTTGTTTTTCATTTCTTGACATCCGGTACATTTTCTTAAAGGAATTTTTCTTTGTTTCATATTTAAGCCTCCTTAGGAAAGACCATGAAAAATCAAGGTAAAAGTAAAAATTTATAATATATTAGTCTTCAGTATTTTCATGTATATTATCTATATCATTTTGAAAATCTGTCATATCAAAGTCTTCTTCAAAATTTATATTTTCTTCAGTATTTTCTGTATCTTCTGAAATAGTTTCTGTTATATAATTTTCATCATCTAAGAAGTTAGTTGCCTTTGCCTGGCTTTCACTTTTAATATCAATTCTCCAACCTGTAAGTTTAGCTGAAAGACGAGCATTTTGACCTTCTTTACCAATAGCAAGAGAAAGCTGATGATCAGGAACAACTATTTTAGCGCTTTTTTCCTGTTCATTAATAGCAACTGCAAGTACTTTTGAAGGAGATAAAGCTGCTGCTATAAATTCTTTAGGATCGTCGCTCCAGTTTATGATATCAATTTTTTCGCCTCTAAGTTCGTTTACAACAACGTTAACTCTCTGTCCGTTAGGACCAACACAAGCACCTACAGCATCAACGTTAGGGTCTTTTGAATAAACTGCAATTTTTGTTCTTGAACCTGCTTCACGTGCGATACTTTTAATTTCAACAACGCCGTCATAAACTTCAGGAACTTCCTGTTCAAAAAGTCTTTTTACAAGCTCAGGGTGAGTTCTTGATACTACAATCTGAGGTCCTTTAGTTGTTTGTTTAACTTCTACAATATATACTTTTATTCTGTCTTGAAAATTATATTCTTCTCCAGGGATTTGTTCATTAGGAGTTAATACAGCGTCTGCTTTTACAAGCTGTATAATAACATTTTTTCTGTCTTTTCTTTCAACGATACCTGTCATGATATCTTTTTCTTTTGTGATATAGTTATTGTATAATATTTCTCTTTCTGCTTCTCTGAGTTTTTGTACAACAACCTGTTTTGCAGTCTGTGCAGAAATTCTTCCGAAATTTTTAGGAGTTACTTCAACATCACAAACATCTCCCAAACTGTATAATGGGCTTATTTTTCTGGCATCATCTAAAGATATTTCTATTGCAGGGT
>CALWSX010000136.1 GCA_944384285.1 uncultured Lachnospiraceae bacterium | reverse complement strand
GAAAAAATTATAGGCAAAGAATTATAAGAATAGTTAAAACAAAATGTAATACCATCTGCCTGAATAATAGCTTTATCAAATACATAGTTTTCTTTTAAAATAGTATCTTTTTTAAGAAAATCCATACAAACTCCATAGGCGCTTGCAAAAGTTTGGTCTTGAGAGATATCTCCGTCCAAATAGTTGTAATATTCTAATATATTGGTTTTATAAAATTTTACAATTATATTTTCGTTTGAATATTTTTTAGTTCCCTCAGAATCTTCCTCAAATGTTTTGTACATTTGTCCGTCAAAGAAACCTTTTATTTCAGAAAGAACAGCATCATTTTTTTCAGCTTTAAGGGTAACTATTTCTGAAATATCTGTTTTCCATTGTGGAACAAAAACAAGGTTTTTAAAAATATTAAACCCGCTTTCACTTGCTGACAAATATTCCAAGTAAGGATTTGTATCTTTAAATTTATCAAAAATAGATAAAAAGTCTTTTACTAATTCTTCGGTAAAGTAAGATAAACTTATACTTTCGCCTGTTTGAGAATTAATAAAATTTAGTTTAAAACTGTCTTTTGAAGGAATATCCGAAGCTATTGAAAGAGATATTGTATCAAAAGATTCCGTAAATTTATGAAACTTAACTTTAGAAATAGATAAACTGGACAGATAGTCATCTATTGTAATAGGTGTAGGAAACTTACAAATTAGAACTTTGTTTGAAAGCAGTTCTGTTTCATTCAAAGTAGTTTTTTCAATATCTTCTGTATTTTTAATTATAGTTGAAATGCATGATGTAAAAGTATCAGAAAAACTAGATTTATCATTTTCTGAGTAAACAATATGGTATTTTCCGCTTCCATCACCTATAATAAATTCTCCAAAATCAAAAGGTCTTGACAAATTTGAAATTTGGGAATTAAAAAAGCTAGAAAAAGAAAAAAGAGCTTCATTTTTTGCATCAAAAAACCATAAAACACTTGTTTGATATATGGCAAACAAAAAAAGAAGCACTAAAATAATATCATCTAATTTTTTAATTTTATATTTTGTTTTTTTCATCAAAAATCACCGTTTAATTAGAAGGTAACCAAGAAATAACGTTAATTTGAGAAACGCAAGTATACTCTTCGAGTTCTTTTTTTACATTTTCAGAGAGACGAATAACAGTATATTCTTCACTTACGGAATCAAATCCGCTTTTTTCAAAAGTAAGATTAATATAATTTTTACCAAGGCTTAAAGGTATATTTTTATAAAATATGCCTGTTTTTTTAACATCTTGAGTATAGGATGTTTCTCCGCTGTTGTTTGAAATATCAAAAGTTACAACAGTTCCGTCATCACAGTTTCCTGTAATATTAATGCTTTCTTCAAATGTTGAGGTTGAAAATTCATTTATAGTATAATTAGTTGGATTACCTACTATTGTATTAGCAAAAATAGATGTTGTAAATAGCATAGTTAAAATTATAAAAAAAGAAAAAGAAACAAATAATTTTTTCAAAACAATACCCTCCTTTTTTAAATATTTTAATATATGTAAAAAAGATTATTATATAGTTATACTATTTTGTTTATAACATTATACTCCTCTAATGTTACAGTTATATTACATGTGGTTTAATTTTAAGTTACAAATAAAGTTGTCCACATGAAGTAAAAAAATAAAAAAGAGTTTTAAAAACATCTAACTTTTAAAACTCTTCTACTCTTAAATATTTGTATTATGAATTTTTGTTTTTATCAATATAAAGCTTCATTTTTTCTGTAAAAGTTTTTTTCTTTTTCTTTGAAAGGTCAAGGCCCACAACACTTACAATATAAATTCCTGCAAGCTCTACTTTTACAGTTTTTTTAGGTGTAAGTGCTTCAAAAACATTTTTATCACACATAAGAGTGACGATTTGAGGACCAACTTTTGCTTTTACAATAGCCATTTTACGCATACGACCTGTTGTAGGAATAGATTCATATACAGCTTTTGGAAGATTATCGGCAGTTGGTCTTGTATATTTTTTATCTATTACATATATAGAAGCGACTGTCTTTTTATTTTCTATAAGACTTTCAGCTTCCATATATTTACCCATTCTTTTTTTGTTAAAGTAGTAAAGCCCTCCGAATACAGCAACAACTACAATTGTTACAATAAGTAAAATATCGCCTACTGACATTTTTAGTATCTCTCCTTTTTCCATTTTTAAAAATTCCTATATATTGTAGCACATATTTTGTAATATTTAAACAGATTTTTTCTATATAAGTAAAAAATATTTAATTTGTTCAAATATTTTTGATTATCTGCGTATATAGTAGTATAATTTACTTGTAAGAAGTGGAATAATCTTTTTATAAATATAAAAATTATATTTGATTTTAAATTTAAAACGTGATAAATTAAATCTAAAACAAGTTTTGTAATAAACTTAATTTGTATATAAACTTTACTTCGGAGGGAAAAACCATGCCGTTTTCTTTTTTAACTTCAGGCATTTTTTTGTGGGTATATTTGATAAACATAGTTTTATCTTTTATAGTAATATTTTTTGAAAGAAAAAATCCCGCAAGTACATGGGCTTGGCTCCTTGTTTTTATTTATCTTCCTGTTGTTGGATTCTGCGTTTACCTTATATTTGGAAGAAATGCAAAAAAAGAAAGAATGTTTATGGAAAAATATAATAACGACAGTCGTTTCTTAAAGGAGTTTTTAGAAAATAACAATAGATATTCAGATGAAATATTTAATCAAAGAAAAATTTCAGAAAATAAAGATCCTATTTTACCAAAAAGTATATTTGATGATGCGGTTTATTTAAATATAAATTCCGATACAATCCTCACAAATAACAATAAAATACAGGTTTTTGGTAAGGGTGACGATAAATTTAACAGCCTTATGAATGATATGAAAAACGCAAAAAAGTTTATTCATTTCGAATATTACATAATACGTGATGATAAACTTGGGAACGCCATTATGAAGCTTTTGGCACAAAAAGCAAGAGAAGGCGTGTGCGTTAGAGTTTTGTATGATGGTATGGGCTGCCGAAAGGTTTCAAAAACATTTTTTGATGAACTTAAAGAGGCCGGAGGGAATGTTGAAATGTTTCTTCCGCCAAACTTTACACGAATAAACTTCAGAAATCATAGAAAAATAGTTGTGGTTGACGGAGAAATAGGTTATGTAGGAGGATTTAATGTCGGGGACGAATACCTGGGCCTTGTTAAAAGATTTGGAAATTGGCGTGATTCGCATTTAAGAATTTGTGGAGATGCAGTTGATTTTTTAAATATTGTATTTTTAAATGACTGGAATTTTACTTCAAAGAAAAATAAAGCAAAAATTACAACAGACTTGTTTCCTGCAAAAGAAAATATTAAAGGTACAAATGTACAAATTGTATCAAGCGGTCCTGATGTTAAAAGAAAGAGAATTAAAAACAGTATATTTAAAATAATGACTAGAGCAAGAAAAAATATATATATTGCTACGCCTTATTTTGTACCAGATGATTCTATAATGGACGCGCTTAAAACAGCGGCTCGTTCCGGAGTCGATGTTAGAGTTATTATACCTGCAAATCCAGATCATCCTTTTGTATACTGGACAAGTATGTCATATTTGGGAGAGCTTTTGGACTCCGGTGTAAAATGTTATCAATATAAAAATGGGTTTATTCACAGTAAAGTTATCTCAGTTGATGGTTATGCTTCGACCATAGGAACATCGAATTTTGATATTAGAAGTTTTGACCTTAATTTTGAGGTAAACGCGTTTATATTTGATGAAGAAGTTTCAAAGGAAATAGAGAGAAATTTCCTTGAGGATCTTTTAAGCTGTGAAGAAATGGATATGGAAAAATACAATAACAGAGGAAACATATTTAAAATACGAGAAGGTATTTCAAGGCTGTTTTCTCCTATGCTTTAATTTATATATATTAATAAGGGGGAATTGTTGTTATGGGTGAAAAATTTAGTGCTGAAAGAATGGTTGAATATTCAGTTACATTTTGTAGAGATAATAAGTTTTATATGACTCTTGCGGGTCTTTTTGCATACTTTCAAGATGTAACTATAGCTCATTCTGAAGCTATTAATGACGGTCTTTCAGTACTTGCTGAGAAAAAAATGGGTTGGGCT
Source organism: uncultured Lachnospiraceae bacterium (assembly GCA_944384285.1). GTDB lineage: Bacteria > Bacillota > Clostridia > Lachnospirales > Anaerotignaceae > CALWSX01. The sequence continues at coordinate 2,201 of CALWSX010000136.1, read as the reverse complement.
GTTATAAATCAAGCCGTAAAAATAAAAAGACGACCTAAATATGGTGAAGTACTTAATATTTCGACTTGGTCAGATTTTTGTGAAAAATGTATGGCTACAAGAAGCTATCAAGTAAAAGATGCCGAAGGAAATGTTATTATTGATGGATTTTCAAGATGGGCGCTTTTAGATATGGAAAAAAGACGTCTTAAAAATGTAGAAGAAAGGGTTGCAAAAGCATATCTTTGTGATATACCACCTGTTCTTTCCATGGACGATTTTACAATAGATGAAACATCTGAAAGAATTCTTGTTTCTGAAGATGAATTTACTGTAAGAAGACGTGATACAGATACAAACAGACCTGTAAATAATACAAAATATATTGAATGGGCAATCGGACTTTTGCCAGATGATATATTCCAAAACTATGATATTTCTTCATGCAAAGTCCATTATAAAAAAGAGCTTCGCCTTGGGGATACTGTAATTGCAAAAGGTTATTTAACCGAAGACAAAAGCAAATTTTTTGCTGTTTTTGAAAGACCTGACAGAGAGTCTTGTGTAGCAGAGTTTGACATTTGCCCTTATGAAAAAGACTGATTTTCCCATTATTTAAAAAGGAGGGATATTTATGTCATCACCTCAGTTTGACGAAATAGTTTTTAACGAAAAAAAAGCCAAGGTATACTCTTTTATAAACGATTATGACGGCTATGTTCCTATGAAAAAAAATGATATTAGGGACTTTATGAATGTCGCAATGGAAGAAAGAGAACTTTTTTCAAAAGTTGTTGAGGAACTTTTAAAAGAAGGCAAAATAATAGAAACAAAAAAAGGTAAGATCCAATCCACAAAAAAACTCAATATGGAAACAGGCACATTTGTTGGGAATATGCGCGGATTTGGGTTTGTAGTTGTTGATGGGGAAGACTCACAGGATATTTTTATACCTCCTGACAGAACTATGGGAGCTATGCACAAAGACAGAGTTCTTTGTAAAATTGTTAAGCCTGCAAAAAAAGATTCAAGATGTGAAGGCGAAATTATAAAAATTATTGAAAGAGGCAAAAAAGAAATTGTTGGGCGTTTTGAAAAATCTAAGGGTTACGGTTTTGTAATTCCTGATGAAAAGAAATACGCTTATGACATTTTTGTTTCTAAAGATAATTCAAAAGGCGCGGAAACGGGCCATAAAGTTGTTGTTGAAATTACAAAATGGAGTGAAAACGGAAGAAATCCGGAAGGCAGAATTAAAGAAATATTAGGTCATATAAACGATCCGGGAGTTGATATACTTTCTGTTATAAAAGATTATGATATACCGGTTGAATTTCCGCCTGAAGTAATGGACCAGATAGAAAACATACCTGACGAAGTGCCTGAAGAAGACATGAAGGGCAGAGAGGATTTAAGAGATGTTTTGATGGTTACTATTGACGGTGAGGACGCAAAGGACCTTGATGATGCCGTTTCTCTTGAAGTTTTTGATAATTTTTACAGACTTGGTGTCCATATTGCAGACGTAACCAATTATGTAAAAGAAAATTCATATCTTGATAAAGAGGCTTTAAAAAGAGGAACAAGCGTTTATATTGTTGATAGGGTTATACCTATGCTTCCTCATAAACTTTCAAATGGTATTTGTTCTTTAAATCCAAATGTAAATAGACTTGCATTAAGCTGTATTATGGATATAAATAAATCAGGAGAGGTTAAGTCTTACAGAATTGTAGAATCTGTAATTAAAACTCACAGACGTTTATCTTATACTGTAGTTGAAAAGGTAATTAAGGGTATAAAAGACGAAACTACAGAAGAAATAAAAGACGTTATACCAATGCTTCTTAAAATGGACGAACTTAGAAAAATTCTTCACCAAAAAAGGGATAAGAGAGGTTCTATAAACTTTGATTTTCCAGAAGCAAAAATACTTGTTGATGAAAATGGGAAACCATACGATATTGTGCCAAGAGAACAAAATGAGGCAACAAATCTTATAGAAGAATTTATGCTTGCAGCCAATGAATGCGTTGCGGAAGATGCTTTTTGGCAAAACATACCTTTTGTATACAGGGTTCATGAGGCGCCTGATTCCGAGAAACTTATAAAACTCAGTGAATTTCTTTCAAATTTTGGACTTAGAATAAAAGGTGCAAAAACAGAGGTTCACCCTAATGCACTTGCAGAAATATTAAATGGTGTAAAAGGAAAACCGGAAG
>CALWSX010000135.1 GCA_944384285.1 uncultured Lachnospiraceae bacterium | reverse complement strand
CATTCATTATAGTTGCAAGCATTCCAATCTGGTCTGATTTTGTACGGTCCATATCAGGGCTTGAATCTCTACCCCTCCATAAGTTTCCGCCACCTACAACAATACCTATTTCTATATCCTTTTCAATTAAATATTTGATTTGATAAATAATTTTTGATATAACTTCATCATCGTAAGGCTTTCCTTTCTTTTCGCCAGAAAGAGCCTCTCCGCTTAATTTTAATATAATTCTTTTATACATTTAAATCCGTGCCAAAACAAAACTTTATATATAAAACTAAATTTTGACAGTCTTCCTCCTTCCTTTTTAAATTATATAAAGCAGTAATTCAGAATGAATTTTTAAATAATTTATGTAAAAAACAAAACTTTTTAAAACTGCTTAAACGTTAGTCACATTGTACCATAAAACTTTTAAAATTAATAGCCTTTTGTTTAAAATAATATTAAAAACACTCGAAAGAATAGTTTCTTTCGAGTGTTTTTTATTAAATATTTATTTAAATATAGGTTTTAAAACTTTACATACAAAATATCCTATAATTGATACAACAACTGCTTTTATAAAATTAAAAGGTGCAAAAGCAAATACAATAAGTGTTCTTACATCTTTTACTCTTGAATTTAATGCTCCGGCCATATCTGCAAAAGCTTGTACCTCAACTCCGCTCAATTTTGCAAAAAGAGGAAGCATTATGTAATAATTAAATATACAAGCTACAATTATCATAAGAATTGTCCCAATTACACTTCCTAATACATAATGACTTATGTCTTTTTTCTTTTTATAAAATAAGCCTATTGGCACAACAAGTGAAATACCAACGCAAAAATTTGCAAGTTCTCCTACTCCAAAAGTTGTGGAATTAAAAAGATGAAGTATGTTTTTTACAAGCTCAATAAATATTCCACATAAAGGACCCATAGCAACGGCTCCAACTATTACAGGTATTTCACTTAAGTCAATCTGTAAAAACGGCGGGAACCCAGGGAGTGGAAATTCAAAGAGCATAAGTACATACGAAACTGCACTTAGCATTGCAATTTTCACCATGTTAGATGTCGTTAATAAACCTTTTCTTGTTTCTTGTTTTACCATAAAAAAACCTCCTTAATAATTTAAGGCCATAAAAAAAGCCCTAATTTATCTTCGGGCATAGAAAAAAATAATTCTACTTCCATCCAGACTTTACTGTCGGTTTTGGAATTTCACCAAATCAGCCAAAAGGCTCGTGGACTTTTACCACCGGTCGGGAATTTCACCCTGCCCTGAAGAATTATAAAATAGTATTCATTTATGTAATACATTATAATTATTATAAATTAAATTGTCAACAAAATAGTTTAAAAAAAGGCATAGTATAAATTTTTACCATGCCTTTTTTAAATTATTATAAAAATTCTCCATATCTTCTTATATAAATCTTTTTAACAACTGTAACCAAAAACATATAAGAAAGTACAATTACTGCAAGAATTGCAAAATAAATATATGGAAGTGGAACAAGACCAAGTTCTGCTCCAAGTTTTGTAAATGGAATAGATGTCAATACTGCAATACCTAAAAATGTAAAGAATTTAACAGGAAGTGATGCATTACTCTGAATAAATGGAATTTTTGGAGTACGAATCATATGGATAACAAGTGTTTGTGTCCACATAGATTCTACAAACCATCCGGCCTGGAAAAGACCTATAAACATTAATTTACCTGATGCATCAAGTGTATGATATGCGCCACCGCATACTAATGGGCAAATAAAGAAATACATTACCATATATGTTACAATATCAAATACAGAACTTGTAGGTCCAATCCAAATCATAAATTTGCTTATTGATGTTGCATCCCATTTTCTTGGTTTTAACAAAAATTCTTTATCAACATTATCCCATGGAATAGCTGTACAAGAAATATCATAAATAAGATTAAGAAGGATTAAATGAATTGATTCCATTGGGAGAAATGGCAAAAATGCTGATGCTGCAAGAACAGAAAACATATTACCAAAATTTGATGATGCTGTCATTTTAATATATTTTATCATATTTGCATAAGTTTTTCTGCCTTCAATAATACCTTGTTCAAGAACCATTAAATCTTTTTCAAGTAAAATTACATCAGCTGATTCTTTTGCAATATCTACCGCTGTATCAACAGAAATACCAACATCAGAAGCTTTCATAGCTGCGGCATCATTTATGCCATCACCCATATATCCTACGCTATGACCTGCATCTTTTAAAACATTTACTACTCTTGATTTCTGTAAAGGTGAAAGTTTTGCAAAAATAGTTGTTTTTAAAGCTTTTTCCATAAGCTCTTTATCGTTCATATTCTCTATTTCAGCACCCATTAAAATTGAAGTCTGGTCAAGTCCAACCTGTCGGCAAATACATTTTGTAACTTTTTCATTGTCACCTGTAAGTACTTTTACATCTACACCATATTCTTTAAGAGCTTTAATTGCATCTGCTGTTGTTTTTTTAGGTGGGTCAAGGAAAGCAAGATATCCTATAAGAACCATATTTTTTTCATCTTTAGTGGAAAATGCTCCTACAGGAGAAGGATTATTTTTTTGAGCAACGCCTAAAACTCTCATTCCATCATCATTCAATGAATCAACTTTTTTCAAAACTACTTCTTTCATTTCTTCTGTAAGAGGTATTACTTTTCCGTCAAATTCTACATGATCAGATATTTTAAGCATCTCTTCTATTGCACCTTTTGTTATCATCTGAGTTTTTCCTGTTTTATCAGAAACAACAACGCTCATTCTTCTTCTTTCAAAATCAAAAGGAATTTCATCAACTTTTATATAGCTTTGTTCAAGCTCATTTAATGTATTAATTCCCATTACTTCTTCTGTACGTTCAATAATAGAAATATCTATAAGATTTTTAAGCCCTGTTTGATAAAAGCTGTTTAAAAACGCATGTCTTAAAACTCTGTCATCTGAATTTCCATGTATATCTAAATGATATTCCAAAACTACTTTATCTTGTGTTAATGTTCCTGTTTTATCTGTACAAAGAATATCGATTGAACCTAAATTTTGAATTGCATTAAGATTTTTAATTATAACTTTCTCTTTTGACATTGAAACTGCACCTTTTGCAAGGCATGTAGTTACAATCATAGGAAGCATTTCAGGTGTAAGTCCAACTGCTACTGAAATTGCAAACAAAAGAGCATGCATCCAGTCCCCTTTTGTAAACCCATTTACAAATAATACTATAGGAACCATTACAAGCATAAATCTTATAAGAACCCATGATACAGCATTAATACCTTTTTCAAATGTTGTTTTTTCAGGTTTTTCTGTAAGGTGGCTTGCCATATCTCCTAAAAGTGTTTCATCACCTGTTGCAACAACAACGGCTACTGCACTTCCGCTTATAACATTTGTGCCCATAAAGGCAATATTTTTTAATTCTGTAAGTTCTTTATTCTGATCTTCTTCTTTTGAAATTTTTTCAACAGGTTCACTTTCACCTGTAAGAGCGGACTGGCTTACAAAAAGGTCTTTAGCCTGTATAATTCTTACATCAGCAGGTATCATATCCCCTGCTGATAAATGTACTATATCTCCAACAACAATCTCTTCCATAAGAATTTCTCTTTTGCCGCTTTCTGCTCTTTCTATACAAGCTGTTGTTCTTATCATTTCAGAAAGTTTTGCTGCCGCATTACAGCTTCTTGTTTCCTGTACAAAACGAAGTATTCCTGAAATTAAAACCATTGTTGTTATAATAATTACAGTTGAGAAATCCTTATCCCCTGGTGCTGCCCAAATAATATCAGTAAACGCTGATATTACAGCAAGGAGAAAAAGAACTAATGTAAAAGGATTTATAAAAGCATCTGCTATTCTTTTTATAATTGACACTTTCTTTCCATGTGTAACTATATTGTTTCCATAATCTTCTCTTTTAATGTCAATTTCTTTTTCTGTTAAACCATTTCTTGATGTATTTAAAAAATCATATACAAAATAAATATCATTTGATGAAAGTGTTCTAATTCTTTCATTAATTTTTTCTCTTTTTGATACTTTGTCCTTTTTTGTTTTTCCAAACATTTTATTGATTAATTTTTTCATTTTTAAGTACCTCCTTAAATTTTATAGATTTTATTTTTATAAATTTAAGAAATACTCACAAATCAAAAAGGCAAAGTAATTTTATATTTTAAATCAAGAAGAATGTCCCGGAGGAATATCTTCATATGTATTATTATTTTTACTTCGGCCTTTTTCACTTGTGGTTTTACTACTTCCTCCTGAATCCATTCTTCTCACCTCTTTCTTTTTTGTAATATCTATATAAACAAAAATAAGCATAAAAAAACCGCCTTGTAAAAATACTTGGCGGATTGTAATAAAGCTTATTTTTGGCAACACAAACTAAAGGTACCTACTAAGTCCCTTTCTTAAAAAAACTTTATTCCAACCCATTATTATTTTATTTTTACTGTTTTTACTTCGACAAATATCTGAATCCATTAAAATCATCTCCAAGAAATAAAAAAACCATAAACCCTCAAACGGATTTATGGACAAATACAAATTCAACAAGAAATATTGTTGCCACCGTTTGAGCTTCAACTCTGCAGGGCGGTGAAACTGCATTATGTTATACCTTGGTTTCGATATAACCTGTTCAAACCTTCTAATAATGTCTCCATTATTTCGCGGCAGCAGTCCATATCCCTGTAGTAGCCTTACCT
>CALWSX010000134.1 GCA_944384285.1 uncultured Lachnospiraceae bacterium | reverse complement strand
TTCTCCGTCATTATTTCCGGTTATATCAATTCCTTCATGATCTCCACCTATAACATAGTCTTCTTCACCAATATGAGAATCTGAGCATGTTGCTGATAAATCTATTTTGACTTTTCCTTCTGGAATTTCAGTTGGCATATTTATAATATTTCCATCACCATCTACTGCAAGTACAACCTCTTCTACATAAGATGAAGGACAAGAAGAGCTTGCAAGTTTACCTGTTTTTGTACAAATTGTAAACTTCTTGTGGGCTGCACATACTTCGCTTACACCTTTATAACTACTAATAGCATAATCACTTGAAACCATATTGCCATAATAGTCATTTTCACAAAGTCCTGCAGCCGGAGCATTTCCTGATGCTCCACAAGTTGTTACAGTAATTACACCTTCAGGTCTTTCAAAACTTTTTTCTGGCAGATTTTCATGAATCTGTTCCATAACATCGCTCCAAAGAAGAAGATGATAACTCTTTCCATAATTTAATTTACGTGGCATATCATAACCCATCCAAATACCTGCCACATAATAAGGTGTATATCCGGCAAATGAAAGGTCTTTATCATCATTTGTTGTACCTGTTTTTCCGGCAATAGGCATTCTTACGCTCTTGAATCTTGCAAGACCACCTGTACCGCCACCTGTTACAACATCTTCCATCATATCTGTTAATATCCACGCTGATTCAGGTTTTAATACCTGTCTTCTTTCCTGATTTGAGTTGTCAAGAAGTACATTTCCGTTGTGGTCAAGAACTTTTGTATAGAAAATAGGCTCTACATTTTCTCCGCCATTTGCTATTGTACCATATGCTGCTGTAAGTTCAAGAACACTTACACCTTCTGTAAGACCACCAAGACAAACTGGCGCAACTCTGTCAGTATGTCCATTTTCATCTACTTCATCAACAAGAGATGTAAAACCAAAATCAAGAAGATATTCAAAAGCTTGATCAACACCTACTGTAGTAATAGTTTTTGCTGCCAAAATATTCATGGAATCACGTACACCTTCTCTGACTGTACATGGACCACGATATCCTGAATACCAGTTTTTAGGTGTCCAACCATTATAAGTGAAAGGTTCGTCAACAATTACCGTTCCAGCAGATACTAATCCTAAATCTATAGCAGGAGCATATGCCGCTAAAACTTTAAAACATGAACCTGGCTGTCTTAATGCTTGTGTTGCTCTGTTAAATACAAGGTCGCCTTCTTTTTCGCCTCGTCCACCAACAACAGCCTTAACTTCACCTGTATGATAATCCATAACTACCATACCAGCTTGTACACCACTTACAGTAAGCTTATCAAGTACAAATGTATTAGTGTCATTTAAAACTTCAGCCTTTACTTCCTCCGCAAAAGCTTCGGCTTCTTCCTGACTTTTTACAGTCTTTGTTCTGTAGATATGCTGTTGTTCTTTTGTTTCATTATCTTCAACTGAAATAGTGTAACTTGCTTCCATTGGGTTATTTCCCTCAGGAGGGAAAAACTCATCATTTTTAAATGATTCTTCCATTATACTCTGCATACCTTGGTCAAGTGTAGTATAAACTTGAAGACCACCACTATATATAAGGTCATAAGCCTGTTTTTTATTATACCCTTTCTCCTCAACAAGGTCATCTGCAAGGGCAACAATAAGAGAGTCAACAAAATAATTATGAAGAGCACCACTATTATCTTCTGTATTTTTAGCAACAAGGGTACTGTAAATATCTTCATTTATAGCAGTGTCATACTCATCTTGTGTAATATATCCAAGTTCAAGCATTTTGTTAAGTACTGTTGTTTGACGCTTTTTGTTTTCATCTGGATGACTTACCGGTGAGTAAAGTGATGGATTCTTTGTAATACCTGCAATAGAAGCACATTCTGCAAGTGAAAGCTCACTTACATCTTTGCCCCAATAATATTTTGCTGCTGACTGTACTCCGTTCAATCCGTGGTTTAAAGCCATTGTATTCAAATAAAGTTCCAAAATATAATTTTTTGCATCTGTTTTATTTCCGAATTTTTTTGTAAGTTCTTTTTCAAGTCTTACAGCAAGAAATTGTTCTTGTATCTTTCTTGTAAGTTTCTTTTCTGATGTGAGTTTTTCATTTTTTATAAGCTGCTGTGTTATTGTACTTGCGCCCTGAGAAAAACTCATATCTTTTATATTTATTACAATTGCTCTGAAGATACCTCTAATATCTATTCCACCATGCTCATAAAATCTCTCGTCTTCTATAGCAATAACAGCTCTTTGAAGATTTAAAGGTATATCCGCAAGTTTAACATACTCTCTGTTTTCTTCTCCATGAAGCCTGTCAAATTCATCTCCATTTACATCGTAAAGAATAGATGTAAAGGATTCCGGCATAACTTCTTCAATATTAAAATCCGGTGAATTTTTAGCAATACCAATATAGGCACCTAAAAAAAGCCCCGCAAAAGAAAATACACCTATAATAAAAAGAACAAGTATTATATTTAAAAAGGTTCTTCTTTTCTTTTTTCTTCTTCTTTTTGCTGTTCTTGTATGATGTACATCTCTATTAGGATTACGTCTTCCGCCGTTTTCCGTATAGCTCATTTCTACTTCCTCCCTTAAAAAACTAAAAACTTTTTTAAGTTTTTAATAAAGTATTATATTCGGATTTAACAGTAGCATTATTTTACTTTTATATTCTAACAGTTTTTTTTTGATTAATAAAGCAAATTTTTTATTTTGTTATAAAATTAAAAAAATTTTAATATTTTAAAACTAAGAGGCATTTTTTGGAGGGTTAATTTTGAAAAAAAGAAAATTTTATTTTTTAAACCTTCTTATAATCTTTATTCCTGTTTTCTTACTGTGTGCATTTATAATGCTTTGTTACTTTGATAATTTTATATTACCATCAACTATTGAGGTTGCTAACTCAAAAATAAAAAAACAGGTTAATTATATAATAAACGAAAGTGTAAAAGAGCTTCTTAAAACCGAAAACTTAAGCTCAAAAGATTTTTTTCTAAATGGAAATGATGATTTTGTATCTTTTTCAGTTGATACCATGCTTATAAATGATATCTGTACAAAATTAAGTGAAAATGTAAGTAATAATATGCAAAATTTACGAACAGAAGAAGTCTCAGTACCTATTTCTATAGTCACAAATATAGGACTTATATCACATTTTGGACCTGAATTTACTTTTGGAATACAACCTGTTGGAGAAAGCTCCGTTAATTACGAAACATCTTTTTATTCCGTAGGTATAAATCAAACCAACTTTAAAATATGGCTTAATGTGTCGGTAGAAGTTGAAATCGTTAACCCTCTTGTAAATGAAAAAAGAAAATACGAAAGAAAGGTTATGCTCATAGACACTGTTATAAAAGGTGATGTCCCAAGCGTTTATTTAAACGGAAATTATGAAAATAATTAACATTTATCTTTAAATTTTATTACCAAAAAGCAAAATTTTTATACAAAAAAGGAAAGGATATAAATCCTTTCCTTTAAATTTAATTATAAAAAACGGTGAGGGTTACCCCTCACCGCCAATTTTAAAATTTAAGCTTTAAAAACTTCTATACTTAAACAATAATTAGTTTAATGTAGCTGTTTTTGTAGCGTCATCCCACTGGATTTTGTCATCGCCAAGACCTAAAGCGTATCCTAAGTCTCTTAATGGAATGTATGTCCAGTCGTTTTTGA
>CALWSX010000133.1 GCA_944384285.1 uncultured Lachnospiraceae bacterium | reverse complement strand
CTTTTCCAGCAACACGGAGCTTAAATATATTTATAAGAAATGAATTTTTACTTTCCGGAAGTTTTGTATATGTATCAACAAACATTTTATAATCATTATTTCTTGTTTTCATATAAAGCTTTTCATTAAAAGTCCCCTCATTACGAGGGGATGAAAAATCTTTTAGCTCTCCGGACACGGAAATATTATCACCTATATTTATATCGGGTTCATAATTTTTGAAAGTAATTACAACATTGATATTTGTTTTAAAAATGTTTTCGTTACAATAAATATTGCTAGTAGATAAAACAATTTTTGTTTTTTCTTTATCTGAATTTAAAAATTTTACAACTTTTCCATCAACAGAAAAATTCCTTTCAAGTTTTACATATTTATCTAAGTTTTCATCTTTAATTTTATAGTCATCATTTATAAATACATAAAACAAAATAATTACTACAGGAAATAAACAAATTAAACCTAATTTTCTATTTTTATAAAATTTATAAAATATTGACAATATTACAATTATAGAAAAAGCAGAAAATAAAACTATATTTTCTTTTAACAAAATAGCAATAATTAATAATATTGCATATATCAGAAAGGGTCTCTTCATTATATATTCACCAGTATTATTTTAATTAAATTGTTTTACTTACAAAAGCATTTGATAAATCCAGAGTACCTTTATAGTCCTCTATTTTTTTACCATCACTTAAAAATTTAACTTTGTCTACAGATTCTAAAGCACATAATGAATTTACAATAGAATATATTGCAAGAGTTTCATTTATTGTACCTAAGGAAAGTTTCTGAAGCATGTCTTTTCCAAGATCGACATAGCATACACCATCAACTGTTCTTAAAAACGAAATTTTTGAATCTGAAGAGAATAAAGCTACAGAAGTTGATCTTTGAGGTCCTTCTAAAAGTTGCTGTATTACATAGTTCTCAATTGGTTGATTTGGATTTACTTCTATAATTCTTTCCTCTGCCTCAAGCTTTTTCATGCTTGTATCTACAAAATAAAGTTTAACTTTTTCATAGTTTAAAGGTTCTGGCATTATTTGATTATCTGTAACAATATTATATTTAGACATAAAACCAAGTTCTTTTCCATTACTTTTTAATATTTCTTTTCCCTCAACTGTAATTTTTACTTTTTCTATAAAATCAAGACTCGTAAATGTAGAAAATACAGATGAAGTAAACATTAATCTATCTCCGTCTTTTAAGTCATAAAACTCATTTGATATATCTACAGTTATATTTGATTTATCTAAATATACATTATTAAATTCAATATTTTCTGAAGTTACTTTTGTTAATTGTTCTTTTGTAGGGGGTTTTTCAAGATAATCAAGAGTTTCAAGTATGATATCTTCTTTTTTTGTACTATTTAACTTCTTTTCTTCCGGTTCAAGAAGACCGGTTGCAATATTTTTATAATAAACTTTTACTGTTCTGCTGTCCGTAGTATTTATTTTTTCAACATTTCTGTGTGTAACAAGAAATACCATAGAAAAAGATGTTACAATAACGGCAAACAAAACAACAAAAAAAGTCATTTTATCTTTAATAAGCTTCAAATGTATCCCTCCATTTTGTTTACTGATTATTGATAACTGTACTATTTTGTTTTAAAGGAATTCTTACAACAAATGTTGTGCCTTCTCCTTCTTTACTTGTTACTTTTATACTGCCGTTATGCATTAAAATAGTAGAGTTTGTAATTGATAAGCCAAGACCTGTTCCCCCTGTTTCTCTGTCTCTGACTTTATCAACTCTGTAAAACCTTTCAAAGATTTTGTTTATATCTTTTTCCGGTATACCTATGCCTGTGTCAGATACCGTTATAAACGCATTTTGATGATCCCCGTCAAGTGTTACAGATACATTTCCTCCTTCTGGAGTGTATTTAATAGCATTATCAATAAGATTGGATATCGCAAGAGTAAATTTCATTTCATCAATATCTGCAACAAATGGTTTTGTTACAACATAATTTATTTCAATAGATTTAATTTGTGCTAAAGGAGAAAGTCGTTTTATTATTTTACTAATTACTGTATCAAGATCTGTTGAAATAAAGTTTACCGGAATAACATTTTGATTTAATCTTACTAAAGTTAAAAGATTATTTATTATGGCTGTCATTCTGTCAACTTCTGAATTTATATCTTGTAAAAATTCAACATACACTTCTCTTGGAACATCTTTTTCCAAAAGAATAGACTCACTTAAAACTTTTATTGAACTTAAAGGAGTTTTCAATTCATGAGAAACATTTGATACAAATTGTTCTCTGGATTTTTCAACAGACTCAAGCTTTTCTGCCATTATATTACAAGCAGTTGCAAGCTCTGCTATTTCAGTTCCAGAATATTTAAAAACTTTTATACGTTGATTAAAGTGACCATCTGACATTTTTTTAATTACATTTACAACGTTTTTAAGTGGATCTGTTACAAGCTGAGATACAAGAAAGATTATAATAAAAGAAAAAATCATAACAATAACAAGAAGTATATAAATTTCTTCTCTTAAATCACTTGTTATAAGCGCAAGATCTTTTATATCAGAAACAACTAAAACAGCACCAAGTTTATTAGAATTACTGTCTTTTATAGAAACCGCTGTATATATAACATCATTTGGCTGTTCTTTTGAAATATCCTTGTTATTAAGAGCTTCTACTATTTCAGGAATAACAAGTATTTTACCTGTTTCTGTTCTGTTTGAATCATTAACAACAAGACCTGTTTTGTCCACAACAATTATTCTGAAATTATTTTGTTTGCTTGATGACCAAATATCAATATCAAAAGAATTCTTTTTTGAATCATCATATAAATAATTTGAATTATAAATATTTTCTGCTATAAGATTTGCTTGGCTTAAAAGCTCTTTTTTTCTTTTATCAATAAAATATTCATCTGTACTGCTGAATACAGAAGTCGCAAATGCAAGTATAGGAATAATTCCAACGCATAAATATGTTACAATAAGAACAAATCTTAAAGATTTAAAACTATTTTTAATTCTTTTAATTAAAATAATAACCAACTCCCCACTTTGTAAATATAAATTCCGGTTCGCTTGGTTTTTTCTCTATTTTTTCACGAAGACGTCTTACATGAACGTCAACTGTTCTTGCGTCTCCTGGATAATCTTCACCCCATATAATTTTAAGAAGCGAATCTCTGCTGTATACTTTGCCTGAGTTTTTCATAAGTAAAAGAAGAATGTCAAACTCTTTGGCTGTAAGATTAACCTCTTTATTATCTATAAAAACACGTCTACTTTCTGTTTCTACTTTTATATTTCTTATATTCAAAACAGAATTTACTTTATCTGATACAGTATTTACTTTAATACTTCTTCTCAAAATAGCTTTAATTCTTGCTTTTAATTCCAAAATATTAAATGGTTTTGTTATATAATCATCTGCTCCAAATTCAAGTCCCATAATTTTATCCATATCCTCACCCTTAGCTGTAAGCATAATAATTGGAACCTGTGAAAACTCTCTTGTTTGCTGACAAACTTCAAGTCCATTCATCTTAGGGAGCATTACATCAAGTATAATTAAGTCATAATCATTATTTTTTATTAAAGAAAGTGCTTCTTCACCATCATAAGCATCATCTACTTCCATACCGTCTTGTACAAGGCTAAATTTTATGCCTTTTACGATAAGTTTTTCGTCATCTACTACAAGAATTTTATTAGGCATATTTTTTTCCCTCCATATTTTACAATGTAATCAAAGTTTTAATTTTTTCAAAAGTCTTTTCTCCAATACCATCTACATTTTTAAGGTCTTCAATATTTTTAAAGTTTCCGTTATTGTTTCTATAGTCTATTATTCTTTGAGATAAAACATCACCTATTCCTGGCAAAAGATTTAAAGTTTCTTTATCTGCTATATTTATGTTAATTAAAGAAAGCTTTTTATCTTGAAGAATTTCTTCTTCCGTTTTCGTATTATCAACTATATCAATATTATTAACAGTTATATTATTACAATAATACATACCGGAGCCTATTATAAATATAATAATAAATACTACAGAAAATTTTAATGGAAGCTCAAATTTTTTCATAATTTAAAAACCAATGTTTATTCCTTTGAAATTTTTTGATATAATATAAATTATATTTATTATATATGTTTTTAACCAAATTTTCTATATATTATTTATAAAAAGAAAGGAAATTTAAATTGGATACCATAGAATTAGTTAATAAGGCGAAAGCAAAAGATATGAAAGCTTTCGAAGAGCTTATGCTAAGATATGAAAAAATTGTTTATAACCTATCATACAGAATGATGCAAAATTATGATGATGCAAAAGACATTACACAAGATGTATTTATTAAAGTATATCAGAATTTAGATAAATTCAATGGTGAATCGTCTTTTAAAACATGGATATACAGAATTACAACAAATACATGTCTTGATGAGCTCAGAAAGCGAAAACGAAAAGTTACAGAATCTCTTGATGAAAATTTAGACGGTGAAAAAGGTGAAATAAGCAAGCAAATTCCTGATAACTCACCTTCTCCAGAAGAAAGCTTTTTAAATACAGAAAAAGCCCGTATTGTTAAAGAAGCTCTATATTCGCTTCAAGATGATTATAAAACAATAATAATTTTAAAAGATATAAAAGGATTGCAATATACAGAAATCTCTGAAATTATGCAAATTTCCCTGGGAACTGTAAAATCAAAGCTTTCCCGTGCAAGAAAAGAATTAAGAAATATTCTTTTGAAAAATAAGGAACAAAACTATTTGTTTTAACGTATAAAAATTAGAAAGGAGGGTTAAAAATGACATGTAAAGAAATATCTGAACTTATTTCTCTATATTTAGACAACGAAATAACTAATGAAGAACAAAATATACTTCTTGAACATATAAAAACATGTCCAACTTGTAAAAAAGAGTTTGAAGAAATTAAAAAAATCAAAGAAATTTTAAATAACGAAGAAGAAATAGACCTTCCTGAGGGATTTCATGAAGAGCTTTTTAATAAAATCAAAGAAATTGACTCTGAAAATAAAATTGTGCCTTTAGTGCGTAAACCTAAAAAACAAACTAATTTTAAAAGATATTATGCTGTTGCTGCAATTATTATACTTGGTTTTGTTTCAATAGGAAGTACTAAACTTATGAATCAAATTACATCATATAATGCACCTGAAGTTAAAAACGAAGCTATTTTAGAAGAAAAAGATACAACCCCTGAAACTGTATCTGAAAATACAGCTGCTAACAATAATAAAAAAATTCCTGAGAACTCAGAATCAGTACAACCAAAAACAACAACTGAATATGACTCAACTGCTAATCTTCCAAAACAAAACGAAAGCCAAAAAGTAGAAGAACCAAAAAAACAGTCTGTTGTTCCGGAAGAAAACAAAACATCTGAAACATCTGATGTTAACAAAAATTCTCAAAATGAAAGTAGGAATTTTACACAAAGCAAAGCTAATACAGAAAATAATACTTCAAACGAAAATAATAATATACCATCTACAGGGGCTATGCTTTCTGATGCTCCACAAGGTGATTCTCTTCCTGGTTCTAACGGAGCTTTAAGAAATGCTTCTCTTGATCCTGAAATAGAAATGCTTATTTCAGAAATAACTAAAGAAGCTGCTAATTATGATGCAGATATTACTTATCTTAATAACGAAATTATCGTAAGCCTCTCTAGCGAAGAAGATAAAAATAATTTAATAGCAAAATTAAAACCAATTAATAATATTTCTATTATTACAGACGAAAAAGATATTGATATTGTTTCTGAAAATACATCTGATAACAATGTTTCACAAAATGATGGAAAAGATACTTCTATTGAACAAGATGATTCTAAACAAGAAAGTATACCTTCAGACAATCAAACCTCAAACAATAATTCTGATGAAAACCAATCTGAAACAACTACAGAAAAAATATACACTTTTAAAATTGTATTAAATAACTGATTTTAGGTAGATTAGTATGCGGATATGGTGGAATTGGTAGACACGCAGGATTTAGGTTCCTGTATCTTATGGTGTAAGGGTTCGAGTCCCTTTATCCGCATTTTAATTAAACTAAAATAAATTATTATTAGCTTATTAAAAATTTTTTATATCATTTTAACCGGAGTCTAAAACTCCGGTTTTTTATTTGAACACCTTTTTCGAATATTTTTTTCACTATTTTGATAAAATGAAAAAATAAAAAGCATAGATAAATCTATGCTTTTAAAAATACCTTTTAATTTAAATTACATACATGCTTCTTTAAATTTATTCCAAATTTCTAATTGTAAATCATTTGCTTCAGTTGATATATTCTGCATAATTTCTCCTCTTTCAGAAGATTCAGGAACAATAAGTCTGTCTTTTAAATCATCAGAAATATATTCTTCTGCTGCTTTATTTGTACAATAATATCCTAAATATTCAAAACAGTCTACAGCAACTTCCGGTCTGTTTATATAGTCTAAGAACATATGAGCTGCATCGCTGTTTGGAGCATTAGATGGTATAAAAGCTGCCATTACACCAAATCCTGCGCCTTCTTTTGGAAAAGCTATTTTTAAATTAGGATTTGCGTTAAGCGCTAAATTTACTTGAGATGTATATAAAAATGCTGCTGCAACCTCTTCACTTATTAAAAAGTCTTGTGTATTATTGTCTTGAATAACTCTTACATTTGGAGCAAGTTTTATAAGTTTTTCTCCGGCTTCTTTAATTTTGTCTAAATCCTCACAATTTAAACTTTCTCCCATTGAATTTAAAGTAATACCGTTAATTACTCTATAATTGCCAATAAGTGCAACATTGTCAACAAGTCTTTCGTCCCAAAGGTCTTCATAACTTGTTATATCAAAACCTGTTAATTCTGGATTATAAACTATAAGAGGAATACCTGCACCATATGGAACTGTGTATTTATCTTCTTTATCATAGAAAAATCCAGTATATAAAGGATTTATATTATCAATGGTAGATATTTTTGATTTATCAAGTTCTTGTGCAAGTCCTTCATTTATAACAGTTTCAATTATATAATCGTCAGCAATAACCAAATCATATTCTCCACCGTTTGTGCTTTGGAGTTTTGCAAGCATAGTTTCATCTAAATCAAAATTAGCATAATTTACCCTTATACCTGTTTCTTCTTCAAAACCCTGTAAAACTTCTTTAGGAAACATACCTTCCCATGTATAAAGGGTCATTTCCTTACTTGCATCTGCTGTTTTTTCAGCATCATCTTTTTGACAAGCTGTCAAAGAAAATATGGTAGTAACAGTTAAAACAGAACTAATAAGTATTTTTGTTATCTTTTTCATAATTTTCCTCCTTTAAATATTTTTAAGAGCAATTATTCTTTTTTATTTTTTTATTATATAA
>CALWSX010000132.1 GCA_944384285.1 uncultured Lachnospiraceae bacterium | reverse complement strand
TAACAAGTTGTGCTATCATAGCGGGAAACGCAAGACTTAGGATTGATTTTTTTAAATTTCCTTTTGAAAAATCGATTTCAGCCATAAATATCAGCTCTCCTTTCTTAATTATTGTTATATATAAGTTTTAATAATTTTGCAAAAATATAAAAAGCCAAAGGTAAATAGAGTTTTCTCTAAATACGAATGACTTTTCACAATGATAATATTGTGTATCAAAAACATTTTTTTGTCAATATGAAAATCGTGTTTTTACAAAAATTTAATAAACATAAAAAACTGCCTTAAATTTAGGCAGTTTTTAAATTTGTTATTTTACATTTCTTACGGTATGAAGTCCGTCAAATATATTTTCCGGAACGGGGTTTAATTCTCCCACAAAACCGCTGTTCATATAGATTGCTGATTTTTTGAAAACAAGAGGTATTACAGGAATTTCGTTTGCAATATTTTTTTGTAAGTTGCTGTAAGCTTTTATTGCTGCATCTTCTGTTACAGCCTCGTTCGCTGTTTGCAAAAGATAATTTAAAAATTCCGACGAATAGGTTGCAGTATCTGAAAGATCCTTATTTAAAAGAAAATTATAATCATGAACAGGGGAAAGCTTATATCCTCCTATATACAAATCATATTTTTTATCGTTTATACGATTTTGATATTCTTCAAATGTTACAGAATTTATTATAAGTTCTACACCTATTGTATGAAGTTCTTCCTTCATAATTTCCGCAATTCTTAAACGCTCTTTGTTTTCACTGTTTACAAGTATTGAAAAAGAAAGTTTTGTACTTTTTCCATTAACTTCTTTTTCTAAAATTTTATCTCCGTTTGTATCAGTAAATCCTGCATCGGACAAAAGTATTTTTGCAAGGTTTGTGTTGTAGTCATATTTTGCGACGTCCTCTTCATAAAGAAAAGAAGATGGCTTTATAACAGATGTTGCACGCACGGCACAGTTTAAATAAACGCTTTCTGTAACTTTTTCGTATGGTATACTGTAAGCTATTGCCTGGCGAATATTTTTATCCTGTAATAGATCATTGTTAAAGTTAATTCCTATAAATTCAAATTCATCTGTTATAAATTCATATTTATTTAGATTTTCATCTATGTTATATTTCCCAAGTATTGCTTCGTTTGTATTAGTAACGTTTATAATGCTTCTTCCGAAAGAATATAATTCTGTTTCTTTGCTTTTTGTATTAATTGCATTTATGGTTTTTATTTCAGGATTAAAACCATTTATGCCGGACACAGCTTTTAAAACAACTTTACTTGCAGGAATAACAGAAGAAACTGAATACGCTCCAGTACCCATGGAAGTAAGTTTGTTGTCTTCATTAAAGTATCCGCTTTTAAGTACAGGAAAATTAAGATAGTAAAGATTATTTAAAGAAGGTGAATCAAATTCTATTACTACTGTATTTTGTCCAGATTTTGTGCAGGAAACTATTTTTGAAACACAGTTTTTATAATAGGATTCCTCCGGAGCGGATCTTATTTCAGACACAGTATATAAAACGTCATCTGACGTTACTGAAGAACCATCATGGAAAGTTGTACCTGAGATATCTAAAGTTACGGTTTTCCCATCGGGTGAAAAAGTAAAGCTTTTAGCTATTCCTGGCTTTATCCTTTCGTCTTTATCAACAGACACAAGTGGCATATATACAAGTTTAAGCATATCGGCAACAGATTCTTCACTGTTTTCAATAGGATTTAAAGTTGTTATATATCTTATACCAATATTAAGTTCTTCGGTTGATGTAGCGGTAGCTTCGGATTCCTGTTCATTATTTATATTTGTTTCTTGGTTTACAGGTTCTGATTTTGTACACCCGAAAAGGGTAAATGAAACCAAGAGGGCAAATACAACAAGTCTTTTGTTTTTCATATTTTTACATCCTTTTTAATATAAAAAATCATATATTTTACAAAATAAATTTGTTTTTTTAATGTGATCTCTTGTTTCTTTGTATGGAATATAATCAAGGGTTTTTCCGTCTAAGCTGTAATTTTCTTTTTCAAGCCATTTTGAAACATTTCCGCTTCCGGCATTGTATGCGGCTATGGCGGCATCTGTATTTCCATATTGATTTAAAAGCTTATCAAAGTACCAACAGCCTATTTTTATATTTATTTCCGGATCGAAAAGGCTGTCATTTGTATAATCCGGTATATTAAGTTCTTCTGCTCCCCAAAGACCTGTGGATTCCGAAATTTGCATAAGACCTCTGGCATCTTTATTTGAAACAGCATTAGGATTAAAGTTACTTTCTGCTTTTATCATAGCATATACAAGATTTTCATCTAAGCCATATTCAGCCGCGTATTTTTCTACAATATCGGAATATTTTTTGGGGAAGAAATGCTTTGGCAAAACATAAAATCTTACAAAGGCTGCAAGTATCAAAAATACAAGCAAAACAAGGGCTGTTTTTTTAGCCTTTTTAGATTGAGTCATTCATATAACCTCCAAAAATATTAAAAATTATATTAAATTAAAATGTTTTTTTATTTTTAATAGAAAATCTGACAAACTTCCATTGTTTTCAATTATAAAATCTGCGTGTTTTTTAAGTTCATCGTCGCTTTTTCTAGACGCAATACGATTTTTTGCGTCGGTTTCACTTAAAGAATCACGAGTCATTATTCTTTTGCACAATAAATCACTGTCAGAACAGAAATAAATAACTTCATCGCAAAAAGAGGTAAGTCCGGCTTCATAAAGAAGAGCAGCATCTAATATTACATTTTCTTTATTTTGAATTTTAAAATCTTGTATTTTTTCTTCTATCTCGTTATATATAAGAGGGTGGGTTATTTCGTTTAATTTTTTTAATTTTTCTGGATTTGAAAAAACAATTTTTCCAAGTTTTTTTCTGTCTATTTCTTCGTCTTTATCCAAAATATCATTTCCAAAAAAATCAAGTATTTCAAAATATGCCTTTTTCCCCTTTTTATATATATTATGTCCTATTTTATCTGCGTCAATTACAGAAAACCCAAAGTCTGAAAGATAGTTTACGGCTGTAGATTTTCCGGCGCCAGTTCTTCCCATAAATCCGTAAATTTTCATATACTTCCCCTTATTTAATTTTATTTGGTATCGAACCAATTTTCTCCTGATTCTATTGATACATCAAGAGGAACTTTCAAATCAACAGCGTTTTCCATTTCTGTTTTAAGAATATTATAAACTTCCTCTTTTTCTTCCCTAAAGGCATCAATTATAAGTTCGTCATGTACCTGTAAAACGAGTTTTGATTTAAAATTGCCTTCTTTTAATTTTTTGTGTACTTTTATCATGGCTATTTTTATAATATCTGCCGCTGTTCCTTGAATTGGCATATTCATGGCTACACGTTCTCCAAAAGCTTTTTCGTTAAAGTTTTGGGCGTTTAATTCAGGCATGTATCTTCTTCTTTTGAAAATAGTAGAGACGTAACCGTCTTTTTTTGCGTTTTCAATAGTTGTATCAAGATATTCTTTTATTTTAGGATAAGTTTTAAAGTAGCTTTTTATATAATTTTCGGCTTCTTTTCTTGTTGTTCCAATATCTTTGCTTAAACTGAAAGCACCTATGCCATATACTATACCAAAGTTTACAGCTTTTGCATTGCTTCTCATTAAAGGTGTGACTTCGGAAAAAGGAACGCCGAAAACTTGTGACGCTGTAAGTCTGTGAATATCCATATTGTGTTTAAAGGCGTCTATAAGAGTTTCATCACCTGAAATGTCAGCAAGTACTCTAAGTTCAATTTGTGAGTAGTCCGCATCTATTAAAATTCTGTTTTCATCTGTTGCTTTAAAAACTTTTCTGAATTTTCTTCCAAGTTCAAGCTTAATAGGTATATTTTGAAGATTTGGTGCTGTTGAGCTTATTCTTGCTGTTGCGGTTGCTGTATGGTTAAATGTTGAGTATATTGTACCTGTATTTTTGTCAGT